>DASZUZ010000185.1:0-8566 GCA_035547415.1 Bryobacteraceae bacterium
CCGGAAATGCTTAGCCACTGTGGACGCCGTTATCGGGTCATTCGCCGCGCGGAAAAAACCTGCGTCGAGGTTCCGGGCGGGCAGTACCTGGTTCGGGAGTTTCGCAACAACGATGTTGTCCTCCTCGAAGGACTGCGCTGCTCCGGAGCCGATCATGACGGCTGCCAGCGCGCGTGCATGCTGCTCTGGAAAGCCGCGTGGCTGCGCCGCGTCGACGCGGAGAGCCCCGCGAGCGCGCCGGCCGGCGGAACGGCGAATTTTTTGCCGCTGCTCCGCACGAAAGCGGCGCCGGATCGCTACGTCTGCCAGTCCACGGAACTGATCAGAGCAACGGAACCGCACCAGCTCACCAGGTCGGGCATATTCCTGAAATGTCTTCGGGACTTGAGATCGCGGGCCGTGAAAATACCCGAGATGGCCGCGCTTATTCTCGTTCCCCTCTATCGGAAGATCAGGGACCGCCTGGTCGGCCGTCCGCGCCTCGCGGGTACTTTGACCCGCACGCCCGTCGGGGACCTGAATCTCCAGCCGGGTGAACTGGTCGAGATCAGGACACAGGACGAAATGAGAGCCACGCTGGATACCAAAGGCCGCAATCGAGGTCTCGTCTGCGATATCGAGCTGAAAAAATTCTGCGGTCGCAGATATCGGGTCAGAAGCCGTCTGGAAAGGCTCATCTCCGAAGCCAGCGGCCAGATGCGCAAGGTTGAGGGAACCGTCCTCCTCGACGGAAACCTGTGCATGTGCGCGAGAGTGGTCGGCGGTTGTCCGCGCCTCGAATTCTGCTATTGGCGCGAGGTCTGGCTGAAGCGGGTCAAGTGAACATTCATTCCACGTCGGAGCAAGTGAACGAAACATGAGCGCCAAACAGATGAGAGCCGTGGCTCCCGCGGAAACAGAGAACGCGAAACGCCAGACCCTCAGCGTCTTTGCGGATAACCCGGCAGACCCCGGGGCCACGCTGTTGCAGGTCGATAAGCGGGAAAAGCTTTCGAGGAAAGAGTTCCTGCATGAATACGTGCTGAAGAACCGCCCCGTGGTCCTGAAGGACGCTGCCCGTGATTGGAAAGCCCTGTCGAAATGGACGCCCGAGTTCTTCCGCGAGCATTACGGTTTGAAAAAGGTCCCCGTTTTTGAAAGAAAGCGGGCGGTGACCCTGAAGGATACCGTTCTGCTGAAGGACTATGTTGACGAAATTTCTTCGTCTACCTTCAACAACAAGGCTAAATATCTCTTCAGCCTCCGCATTCAGAAAGATTTTCCCGAACTGCTGAAAGACCTGGAGCCGCGGCCGGCCCTCTGGGACCCGAACTGGCTGGACAGCCGCTACCTGCTGCCCGGACTGCCCGGGTTCAAGCTGCGCAACATCACCGGGCTCGAAATGAATATGGGCGGCACCGGCAGCCCCTTCCCGTTTCTTCATTACGACGATCTCTGGACGCAGACCTTCATCACGCAGGTCCATGGCCGCAAGGACTGGGTCCTCTACCCTCCCGATCAGACGCCCTTCATGTATCCGTCGAAGGAGGCCGACAACATCTCCAGCATTCCGATGGAGACGGATGTCGATCTGACCCGATTCCCTCTGTTCTCACAAGCGAAACCCGTGAGAGTGATCATCGAGCACGGCGAAATGCTTTATGGCGCGCCGGGATGGTGGCATACGACCCGGGCGCTGACGCCTTCCATCGCCGTTGTGCTCAGCACCGCCAACGGCTGTATCTGGTCGCAGGTGACCCGTTCCGCGTTTCAGCGCGCCTGGCGGCACCCGAAGTGGTATTACAAGCCCGCGGCGTTTCCCATCGCCGGTTACATGACTGCCTTCCGCGCGGTGAAATCGCTGACGGATCCCTTCTGAGGTCGGTATGAAAGTCGAAATTGAGCGCAGGGCCAACCTGTCGTACCCCGAATTCCGCGATCGATATCTTTTCGCGAACAGGCCTGTCATCGTCACCGACGCACTGCGCGACTGGCGAGCTCTCGCGCGGTGGACACCGGATTTCTTTCGCCGGGAATTCGGTGGAATGAGCGTCACGTTCGACGACGATCTGCGCCGTGAGGCGGGCCAGGCCGGGAAAAGCTCGCCCAAAACCTGCACCATGGCCGAGTTCATCGATCAGGTCATCGAATCGGATGAGCAGAATCCGGCGCCCTATTTCCGGAATCGCATCCTCTACGATTTATTCCCCTCGCTGCGCCATGACATCGAGCCGCTGCCGGTCTATTTCCAGCCGAACTGGCTGGCGGACCGCTACCTCGTCAAGCGCGTCGAGCAGGTGTTGAATCGCGGCTCTCAGATTGAACTCTACATCGGAGGCAAAGGAGGCAGTTTCCCGGTCCTGCACTATGACGGCGCGGGCACGCATGCCTTCCTGATGCAGATCTATGGCGTCAAGGAGTACGTCCTGTATGCGCCCGACCAGGAACGCTACCTGTATCCTTCCCCGCAACGCGAAAACCTGTCGATGGTCAGCGTCGAAAATCCGGATCTGACGCACTTCCCTCTGTTTGCCAAAGCCGAGCCGGCGATCTTCCGGCTTGAGCCCGGCGAACTCCTGTTCGTGCCGAGCCACTGGTGGCATACCGCGAAGATGCTGACGCCCAGCATCACCGTCTCCGCTAACGTCCTCAATCAATCCAACTGGCACGAGATGGTGAACTTCGTGACCGCCCGGCGGCGCAACCCCCTTGCGTCGATCGCGAGCCGCGCCTACTTTCTGGCCGCGGGAGCGCGGCGATCCTGGCGGGACCGGTTATGGCGCACGCAACCCGGCGGCGCCGCGTACTAGCTCAATCTGGCCTTCAACCCACACGATCCGAATGATGCCGAATCACGTTGCCGATGCGTTTCCGTTGTCTCCCATGCAACAGGGAATGCTGTTCAATTACCTCAGGGAACCCCATTCCGGAATCGACATCGAGCAACTCGTTGTTCACCTTCCGGAAGCGGTCGACATCCGCCGGCTTCAGGCGGCATGGGAGTGGCTGGCTGACCGCCACGAAATGCTCCGCGCGCGGTTCGTCTGGGAAGACGCCACGCAACCCCGGCAGGAGATTGTGGCCCGCGTCTCCATCCCGTTCTTATTCGACGACGCGCGTGCGCTTTCGGAACCGGAACAGCGCGAGCGGCTGGCCGCATTCCTTGACGCCGACCGCCGTCGCGGCTTCGAACTCAATGCGGCGCCGCTGTTCCGGCTCTCTCTCTTCGAGTGGAGTGAAACCTCCTTCACTCTGGTGTGGACCTTCCATCATGCACTGCTCGACGGCCGCAGCTACCCCGCTTTGCTCCGGGAAGTATTCGAGGCCGGCGAAGAACTGGCTTCCGGACCGATTGCGCCACGCCCCGAGCCGCCTTCGTTCCGGCGCTACATCGACTGGCTTGGGCGGCAGGACTTCACCGCATCGGAAGCGTTCTGGAAAGAGTATCTGAAGGGGTTCTCCGCGCCCACTCCGCTGGTAGTCGACAAACAGACCGCCAGCGATGCCGAGACTCCCGGCCGTGGCGAAGCATGGCATACGCTCGCTTCGGCGCTCACCGGGCAGCTTCACTGTCTCGCCCGCGCGGAGGGTCTTACCGTCAACTCGATCGTCATGGGCGCATGGGCGGTCCTGCTGCATCGGTATTCCGGCGAAGAAGAGATCGTCTTCGGCGCGACCCGCGCCTGCCGGAAATCCACCGTTCCGGACGCCGACCAGACGATCGGGATATTCATTAACACCGTACCCGTTCACGTCCGGCTGCAACCGGATGACTCGATCGTTTCCGTCCTGCGGAATGTGCGCCGGATGTGGCTCGAAATGCGGCCACACGAGCACCTCCCTCTTGCGAGGATCAAGGCGGTCAGTCAGGTCGCTCCCGCGCGACCGCTTTTCGAAACTCTGGTGGTCTTCGAAAACTATCGGCTCGACAGAGCCATGCAATCGCTCGGCGGTGCATGGTCCGCGCGAGAAGTGGAACTGCATGAGTTGACGAATTTCCCCATCACGCTGGCCGCTTACGATGGCGAGGAGTTAAGCTTCAAGATCCATTTCGATCAGGCGCGGATCGACGGCGACGCGGTCCGTCGCCTGTTGGGACATCTGGCAAAACTGCTGGAAGGCGCCGTGACCAACCCGCGGGCAGCCGTCAGTGAAATCCCCGTGCTGACCGACGCGGAGCGCGAGGAATTGCTCGCCCGATCGAACTCCCCTGCAGCGGATACTGCCCTCCCGCGCAAATCCGCCGCCACGCTGCACGAGATCTTCGAAGCGCAGGTTTCGCGCAACCCGAGCGCAATCGCTCTGACCTGCGACGGCCAGTCGTTGACATATGCGCAACTGAACGCGCGCGCCAATCGCATTGCACGGCGGCTCGTCGAATCCGGCGTTCGGCCTGACACTCTCGTGGGCCTCTGTCTCGACCGGTCGAACGAACTCGTCACGGCTCTGATGGCGATTCTCAAAGCGGGCGGCGCGTATCTGTCCATCGACCTCGCCTATCCCGCCGATCGTGTGGCCTTCATGCTCGAAGACGCGCAGGCGCCGGTCCTGCTGACCGAGCGGAAACTCGCGGCCGATCTGCCGGTGACGCGCGCCCGCGTTCTCTGCGTGGACGAGATCCTCGCTCAACCGTACGCAGGCCCCGACGAGGAAGCCAATCTGCCGAGCCTCGCAGGTCCCGACGATCTGGCGTATGTCATCTATACTTCCGGCACCACCGGCAGGCCCAAAGGCTCGCTGATCACGCATGCGAACGTCACGCGTCTGTTCCACGCGACGGAACACTGGTACGGCTTTGACCACCGCGATGTCTGGACGCTGTTCCACTCCTGCGCCTTCGACTTTTCGGTCTGGGAAATCTGGGGCGCGCTGCTTTGCGGCGGCCGGGTTGTGGTTGTTCCCTTCGTCGTGAGCCGGTCGCCCGAGGCATTCTACGAACTTCTCGCCAGCGAACAGGTCACGGTCCTCAACCAGACGCCCTCCGCGTTCCGTCAGCTGATTCAGGCGGAAGAAGCGGTCGGCCAGAAACAACTCGCCCTGCGTTACGTCATCTTCGGCGGTGAAGCCCTCGAAATGCGCAGTCTCCAGCCCTGGTTCGAACGTCACGGCGACCGGATGCCTCGTCTCGTCAACATGTACGGCATCACCGAAACCACCGTTCACGTGACTTACCGGCCGCTGTCGAAGGACGATCTGACCTCAGGCAGCGTCATCGGAACACCGATCCCGGACCTTCGGGTGTACATCCTCGATGCCCGGCGGCAGCCGGTCCCCGTCGGTGTTCCCGGTGAGATGTATGTCGCCGGCGCGGGACTGGCCCGCGGCTATCTTTATCGCCCGGAACTGACGGCCGAGCGATTTGTTCCCGACCACCTGACCGGACGCCCGGGATCGCGCCTCTACAAAACGGGAGACCTTGCGCGATTTCTTCCGGGAGGAGATATCGAGTACCTGGGCCGCATCGACGACCAGGTGAAGATCCGCGGCTTCCGGATTGAACTCGGTGAAATCGAATCGCTGCTCACACGGCATCCCTCGATCCGCGAATCAAAAGTGATTGCGCGCGAGGACACGCCCGGGACAAAGCGACTGGTCGCCTATCTCGTCGTCCGGGGTCTGACTCCGGACACGAATGAACTGCGGACATATCTGAAAAGCAAGCTGCCGGATTACATGACGCCCGCGGCGTTCGTTTTCCTCGACAAACTCCCGCTCACCGCCAGCGGCAAGATTGATCGGAAAGCTCTGCCTGCGCCGCAAGCCGAACGCCCGGATCTGGCCGCGCGCTATGTGGCGCCGCGATCGGCTTCCGAAAAGATACTCGCGGCAGTCTGGGCGAAGGTGTTGCGCGTGGCGCGGCCAGGGATCAATGACAACTTTTTCGAACTGGGTGGCGATTCGATCCTGAGTATTCAAATGATCTCGCTCGCGCGGCGCGAAGGTCTGAATCTCACTCCGAAACAACTGTTCGCGAACCAGACCATCGCCGAACTGGCGGCCGTTGCGGGCGAGGTGACCACCTCGGCCTCCTCGCACGAGACCGTTTCCGGCGACGTGCCGTTAACGCCGATTCAGCGATGGTTCTTCGAGCAGGACCTGCAGGAAGTCCATCACTACAACCAGGCGTTTTTGTTCGAAGTCGGGGAAAAGCTGGACCGCGCGTCTTTCGAACGCGCACTGAATGAAGTGAGCCGTCAACACGACGCCCTGCGCTTACGCTGCATCCGGGAGGCAAACGGCTGGCATCAGTTCTATTCGCCTTCCGATCACGCGCCGTCACTGACCTGGGTCGACCTCGCCAGTCTGGACGAATCCGCGCAAAGGCGCCACATCGAAACGGCAGCCGCAACCATGCAGGCAAGCCTCGATCTCGAAAACGGGCCGATCTGGCGAATCGCATATTTTAATCTCGGGTCCGCGCGAAGCGGCAGGCTGCTGGTTATCGTGCATCACATCGCCGTCGATGGGATCTCCTGGCGGCCGCTCCTTGAGGATCTGGAGACGGCTTACCGGCAACTCAGAGCGGCGCAACCGGTGGCGCTTCCCCCGAAAACCACTTCATTCAAAACCTGGGCCGAGCGGCTGTCCGGCTGGGCCCATTCGGAAGCTGCCGCGAAAGACCTGGAGTGGTGGCAATCGGTCGTTGCCTCGGCGTCTTCAAAAGACTCGTGGGAATTCGCTGACACAGACGAATCCCCGTCGGATGACACGGAGGGATCCGCCGCTACTCTGCAACTCGCGTTGAGCCGGAATGAAACAGACGCCTTGCTGCATCTGGTTCCATCCGCGTACAATACCCGGATCAACGACACCCTGCTGACCGCGCTCGCGCGGGCCTGGGCCGCCTGCAACGGCAGCCACAGCCTCTTCACGAACCTGGAGGGGCACGGACGCGAAAATCTCTTCGACGATGTGGACCTGTCGCGCACCGCCGGCTGGTTCACCTCGATCTTCCCCGTTCGTCTCGAACTGCCTGCCACCGGCGAGCAATGGCAACCGGGTGAAGCGCTGAAATCCGTCAAGGAACAGCTTCGCCGCATCCCGCGCCAGGGCATCTCTTACGGTGTTCTCCGTTACCTGGCCCCCGACAGCGGTCTGAGCGCGATGCCCGAGCCTCGCATGGTCTTCAACTACCTCGGTCAGTTTGACCAGGTGCTGGCCGGTTCGAAAATGCTTCGGTTTGCCCCCGAGTCTGCCGGACCATGGCACAGCCCGAAGCAGGTCCGCTGCCACGCGCTCGAAATCAACGCGATGGTCATCCAGGGTTCTCTCGAGGTCTCGTGGACATTTCGCCGCGGTCCGCGCCGCGAAGCCCACGTCAGGCGTCTCGCGAACGAGTTCCAAAAGGCATTGAACGAACTGATCGTCCACTGCCAGTCCCCCCGGGCGGGAGGCCGCACTCCTTCCGATTTCCCGCTGGCCCGGCTCGATCAGCCCGAACTGGACCGGCTCCTCTTCACCTGTCCGGACATGGAAGATGTCTACCCGCTTTCACCGATCCAGACGCTCTTCTACTCTCTGAATCCGGCCGCCGATCACTCCGCGTTCGACCAGTGGCGCTGCACACTCCGCGGCAACCTGAATGTCCCCGCGTTTCAGCGCGCCTGGCAGGAAACGCTCCGTCGGCATACCATTCTCCGCTCCACCATCCACGGCGACGCCTGCCGCGAGCCCGTGCAGATCGTTCACAAGGACGCGAGGCTCCGCTGGACAGTTGACGATTGGCGGCACTCGCCGCCCGAATGCCAGGCGGAACGCTGGTCCTCGCTGCTCGCGGAAGACCGTTCGAAGCCCATCGCGCTCACCCACGCCGCCGCGATGCGTTTCACTCTGATTCAATTTGCGGATGAGACCTGGAAATTCCTCTGGAGCGTGCCGGCTCTCCTTCTGGACGGCTGGTCCTGGCCTCTGGTCTTTCGCGATGCAAGCCGGCTCTATCGGGAGTTCGCCGGCGGGCGATCCGCGGAACTCGCGCCCGTTCGGCCCTATCGCGACTATCTCGAATGGCTGCGCACGCAATCCAGCGCAGGCCCGGAAGAATTCTGGCGCGCCAGTCTCGCCGGTTTCCGCGAGCCGACTCCGCTGCACTTCGGAAGCGCCGAACCCGAAACGCCGGAAGCCGTCCCGGACGGCGGCCGCTACCTTCGATACGCCGTACAACTGTCCGCGGCAGCGACCGATGCGCTGCAGTCGACCGCCCGACGCCTTCAGATCACCGTTAACGCGCTGCTGCAGGGCGCGTGGGCGCTTCTCCTCAACCGTCAGTGCGATCGGTCCGATATCGTCTTCGGCGCCGCGTTCTCCGGCCGGCCGGCAGACCTGAACGGTTCTGACGGCATCGTCGGGCCTTTCGTCAACAATCTGCCGGTGCGTCTGACGGTCGATCGCCGGACCGGCTCGGCCGCCTTCTTCCGTCAGGTGCACAGCCGGCTGCTCGAACTCAGCGCGTATCAATTCACTCCGCTTGTCGAAATACAGCGTTGCAGCGAAATGCCCTGGCGAAACCGGCTTTTCGACAGCCTGGTTGTCTTCCAGAACTATCTCGTCGACGAATCCGCGCGGCGCTTCGGCGCTGACATCGAACTGG
>DASZUZ010000186.1:0-1730 GCA_035547415.1 Bryobacteraceae bacterium
ATGAAGCCAGGCGAAAGCCGGACTCTGGCCTTCGTCGGGCCTCCCGGACGAGGGAAGACAACCTCGCTGATCAAGATCGCGATTCGGTTCGGCCTGGCGCGCCGGATTCCCGTTCGCATTTACAGCGCCGGAGCGCACGGCGTCGGTTGTGAGGAGCAGATCGCCCGCTACGCGACGATTCTGGGCGTGCCCTTCCATGCATGCGAGTCGCTCGAAAGCCTCAACCTCGCCCTCAGCGGAGAGGCGTGGAAGGGACTCGCGCTGATTGATACGCCTGGGTTGTCTCCCTCGGAGGGTCCGGAATTGGCGGCGCTTGCCCGATTTTTCTCGCGGCGGCCTGAAATTGAAAAGCATTTGGTCCTAAGGGCTGACGCTCGTTCTGCCGATATGTCTCATGTGATAGCCCGATTTTCAGAGATGAAGGTATCGCGGCTGCTGTTTACCGGAATGGATGAAACTTTGAATGCGGATGCGGTGGTGGAAACGCTGATCCGAACCGGTATTCCGGCGGTATTCGCCGGAACCGGACCGGGAATCCCGGACGACCTGGAACTGGTAGACGCAGCGAAGCTGGCGTCTTCGGAGTCGGTTGAGAATTCCGTGGCCGCGGTTGCGGCCTGAGGGCGAAACAGTGGCGGCGGCCGCGTACTATTATCCGGTCGAGGCAGGGGACGACGAGCGCGAGAGGCTCATCATCGAGCATCTGCCGCAGGTGCGCCTGATCGCGCGCAAAATTCATGAGCGCTTGCCGGACACCATCGCGTTTGAGGACCTGCTCTCCGCGGGCGTCATTGGACTGATCAACGCAATCGACCACTTCGACCCGCGCCAGAATGTAAAACTGCGGACCTATGCGGAGTTTCGCATTCGAGGGGCGATCCTCGACAGCCTCCGTGATACCGATTGGGCCCCGCGCATGAAGCGCAGGCTGGCGCGGGAAATGGAAGCCGCGGTGAACCGCGCCGAGCAGCGACTGGGCCGGTCGCCGGAGGAGGCTGAGATCGCGGCTGAGCTTGGACTGACCGTGGAACAGTACCGCGAACGCCTGAATGAGGTTGCGGCCCTCGACATCGGAGAGCTGGAATTTTCCCGCGATGAGGGTGATGCTCCGGTGCTCCTGAAATATGTAGCGGCTCCGGACGATGCGTCACCCGCGCAGCAACTGGAAAGGGCCGAACTGGAGCGATTGATCGCCAGTTCGATCGAGGGCATTCCGAAAACGGAGAAGACCGTACTCGGCCTGTACTACCAGGAAGAAATGACGCTGAAAGAGATCGGCGAGATCATGGGTCTCCATTATTCTCGCGTCTCGCAAATTAAATCTCAGGCGATCCTGCGGGTCCGGAACGCCATCGCGCGGCGGTGGCCAGGAGTCCGGAGTGGAGCGTGAAAGGCGGACCGTGTCACAAAGGATAAAGGTGTCCGAAGTCGTCGCGCAGATTAGCCGGCATCTGGAAACAGCGCTTGCGGGCGCCTTGACCAGCATCATCGGCAAACGGTTTTCGGTGTCCGCGGACCGGACCGAGGAGACAACGGAACTGGAAGATCCCGTCATCTGGGAGCAATCCTTTTCATTCTCCGGGGAACCGGCATTGTGGCTGCTGGCCGGTCGCGATCTGTGGCGGGAGGTTGGCAGGCTGACGCTCGCGGCCGCCGGTATAGACAAGCCGTCCGATGAAGACTGCCGCTCGACCTGGCATGAAATTCTGGGGCAGACGATGGGAGCCTTC
>DASZUZ010000187.1:0-4004 GCA_035547415.1 Bryobacteraceae bacterium
GCAAACGGCGGCGATCATCAGCCGCTTCTTCACCGACAAAGCGGAAGACCTGCCATGAGAAGCGTGAGACGCCTCCTTGCGCGCTTCCGCTCGCTGTTCACGCGGCGGCGGGACGAGCGCCGGTTGAGCGAAGAATTCGAACACCACATCGACATGGCAGCCGAGGATCTCATCAGATCCGGCGTTTCCCCCGCAGAGGCGCGCCGTCAGGCAATCCTGACATTCGGAGGCGTGGAAGCAAACAAGGAATTCTATCGGGATCAACGGATGCTCCCCTGGCTCGAATCTCTGGCGTCGGATATTGGCTTCGGGTGCCGTCAATTGAAGAAGCACCGGACCACGAGCGCGGCCGCCATCCTTTCCCTCGCTCTCGCGACCGGAGCCTGCATATCCGCCTTCCGGCTCATTGATGCCTTGCTCTGGCGTCCCCTTCCCGTGGCGAACCCGCAACAGTTATACGCGCTCTCCCGAGTCGGCATTGGCTTTGACGGTAAGCCCGGCTCCTACGACGGCTGGGCGTATCCCTCGTTTCAGCGAATGCGCGCCGCGGTCAAAGGCGAAGCCGAATTGCTGGCCGTCTCCTATGCCGAGCGCAGCGATCTCACTTACCGCTCCGATCAGGAGATGGAAAAGGCCAATGTTCAGTACGTCTCCGGGCGCATGTTTCAGTCGTTCGGGCTGAACGCCGCGCTGGGGCGGCTATTGACCGAAGACGACGATCGTGAGCCCGGAAACCGTCCCTATGCCGTGCTTTCGAATGATTACTGGGCGCGCCGTTTTGCATCGGACCCAGACGTAATCGGGCATACCTTCCATTTCGGAGACAGGATTTTCGAAATCATCGGGGTGGGCCCGGCGGGGTTCACCGGCACGGAGACTGGCATCGTCACCGACATCTTTCTGCCCACGATGATGAACCCTCTGGCGCTGCGCGATGACGCGACATGGCACCGGATTCTCGCCCGCCTGAGACCGGGCGTCGCCATCGAACCTGTCCGCCAGAAACTGCAGGCGACTTCTCGTCAGTTCGAAGAGGCGAGGGCGAGGGGATTTACCGGCATGTCGAAAGAGAGCATCGCCAGGCTGATCGATCAGAACGTCGTGCTGGAGTCGGCGGCCTCCGGCGCATCGGCAATCCAGCAGAGCTATCGCCGGTCGCTCCTGATTCTCGGCGTACTCGTCCTTCTGGTGCTCCTGATCGCCTGCCTGAATGTGGCGAACCTGATGACCGCCCGGGCCGCCTCGCGCGCTCGCGAGATGGCCCTCCGGGTATCGATCGGCGCCGGCCGGTTAAGGCTGATTCAACTGGTCATGGTGGAGAGCGCCATTCTCGCCGGCCTCGCCGTCGCGATTGGCTGGCTGTTTGCCTGGTGGTCTGCCCCTTTCGTCGTGAGCCGGATCAATCCGCTGGATAACCCGGTTCGTCTGAACTTGCCCGCGGACTGGCGGGTACTGGCGTTCGGTGTCCTTCTGACCGTAAGCGTCATGCTTCTGTTCGGCCTCACGCCGGCGCTGCGCGCCTCCGCGGTCAGGCCGGCGAGCGCGCTGAAAGGCGGCGAGAATCCGCGAGGACGCCGGTCCGCCATGCACGCCTCGATCGCCATCCAGGTCGCCTTCTGTTTTCTGGTACTCTTTGTCGCCGGACTGTTTGCCGCGACGTTCGATCGATTGTCGAAACGTCCGCTCGGCTTCTCCGCCGAACGGATTCTCACATTGGAGGCGGTTGCCCACCAGGCTCAGTCTCCCGTGGTCTGGAATCAGGTGGCCGAACATCTTCGGGCGATGCCGGGCGTGGAAGCGCTTGCTCTGGCCAGATGGCCGCTGCTCAAAGGTTACGCCATGAACAGCTTCATCTCCGTCAACGGCGCGCCGCCCGGTCCGGTTTTGGCTTATTTCCTGAACGTTTCTCCGGGGTGGATCGAAACCATGAAGATTCAACTGGCGAATGGCAGGGACTTCCGGCCGAGCGACACGACTCCCGGTTCGGCCATTGTGAATGAAACGTTCGCGAAGCAATATTTTGAGGGAGGGCATCCCATCGGAAAGTTCTTCGCCCGAGGACGGAATCTGTATGAAGTTGTCGGCGTGGTGAAGGATGCTCCCTATCGCAGGCTCCGCGAACCGATCCTGCCGGTCGCCTATGTTCCTTTTCAAACCATCCGAGCTGACAAGACTCCCGAGCCGTTGCGGGAAGCCGCGTTCATTATTCGCACGAGAGCCGCTGACCCGCTCGGGCTTGCGCCGGCGTTACGCGGAGAACTCACGCGCGTCAGACCGGATTTCCGTGTGAGCAACGTACGCACGCAGAAAGAACTGGTCGAGGCCCAAACGTTACGGGAGAGGCTACTCGCCACGGTGGCTCTGTTTTTCGCGGCGGTGTCGGGGCTGCTGGCGGGAATCGGCCTGTACGGCGTTCTCGACTATTCCGTGCTGCAGCGGCGCCGTGAGATCGGGATCCGCATCGCCATCGGGGCGCGGGGCGCCGGGATTGTGCGACTGGTGGCGCGAGACAACTTTGTCATGGTGCTGGCCGGCGCGGCGGCGGGGTTTGGTCTGGGACTCGTGTCCGGACACTATGTCGAGTCTCTGCTGTATGGCGTGAAGGCGACCGACGTCAGTATGCTCGCGGCTCCGTTTCTGCTGATACTCACATTGGCGCTCGTGGCTGCCCTGGTCCCGGTGCTGCGGGCATTGCGGGTCGACCCGGTTGCGATGTTACGCGCTGAGTAGCGACGGCTCAGCGGTTCAAGGCAATCCGGATCGCTTGTTCGACCGGCGAGTACGCGCCGTCCGCGCGGTCGGGAACAAACGGTTTCCCCGGCAACAGCGGAGGCTGGGCGAGAAAACGTGGACGTGTGCCGCGGTGCGGCTGCGCTGCATGGACCAGAAACGGATGGCACAGGTAAACGGTCCCGGCCGCTCCCGTCGCCAGAACCTCCTGCCGCGTGGCCGTTTCCGCAAAACCGTTGGCCGCCAGTTCCCGTAAGGACAGGCCGTTTTCACCCACCGGAGCGAGCATCCTGGCGATATCGAGATGCGAGCCGGTACGAATGCGCGTTGGCGCGTCGTTCTCGGCGGTATCGGAGAAGAGAAACAGCATCAGCAGAGCGCGGCCTTCCGAATTCACATTCACGCGCCAGTCCATAAAATCGCCGGCGTTGCCGTTCTCGGGCGGGAAACTTGTATCGACATGCCAGCCTGCATCGCCTGGGTCTTCAGAGGACGGGAACCGGATCGGAAAGGTTCCGAGATCCCGCCGGGGACGCCAATGGCCCGGACCGGCGAGTCGATCGAACGCACGGTGCAGAATCGGCGTGTTGACGGCCTGCGCGAAAGGCTCCTGCCCGTACATTCCGAGCCGGATCACCGGCTTTGTCCACGTTTTCGGATCGTTCTCATTGCAACCCGTGTCCCGCCAGAGAATCGAACGGCACTGGTCCGCCAGATCGCGCGGGAATGCCTCCTCGATCTTTACGTACCCCTCGTGGATGAACTGCCGGATTTGAGCATCGCTCAGGGGGCGCCGCACAGCTTATTTTTGCTCGCTTGCCGCGGCCGCCGGCTGCTCGCTCCTGTAACATATGAACGTTATGTCGAGTCTGGGGACTTCTCGCACCGCGATCGCGGCTCTTCTCTGTTTTTCGCTGACGGCCTCGCTGCGCGCCGCGGAAGCCCGCGCCGGGTCCGGCCCCACCTTCGCTCGCGATGTCTGGCCCGTCCTCGAGCGCCGCTGCATTTCGTGCCATCAACCCGGCGCCGTTGCGCCGATGTCTTTCACCAGCTACTCCGAAGTGCGGCCGTGGGCGCGAGCCATCCGGGAGGCGGTTGCATCGCGGTCCATGCCGCCATGGCACGCCGCGCCGGGCAGCGCTCACGCGTTCCGGAACGATCGTGCGCTGTCGAAAGCCGAGATCGATACGCTTGTCCACTGGGCGGAGGCCGGAAGTCCGGAAGGCGATCAGGCGGCGCCGAAATTTGTCGCGGCATCCGATCACGGCTGGCGT
>DASZUZ010000188.1:0-6788 GCA_035547415.1 Bryobacteraceae bacterium
TCCGGTGATCAGCACCGTAAACTCCCGCTCCTCCTGTCTCGGTGAAATCGCGAAAAACTCTTCCCGGACCGGCAAACCGGTCTGCTCGGTGCGGCCCGCCGGAAAGTAGCGCTTCGTTTCGTCGAAACTGACGAGAGCGCGTTTCACCCAGCGGGAAACCCACCGATTGGTCGCGCCCGGCACGGCGGTCGGCTCCATGACGACTATGGGAATGCCGCGCAGCAGAGCCGCCAGCACCGGCGGCCCCGCCACATAACCGCCCATGCTGAACACCGCCGCAGGCTTCCACTGGCCAAACCGCTTCCACTGCCCGGCGGTTTCGCTGACCAGACGCCACACGCTCGCGATGCGTGTCGCGATCCCCAGATTCTTCAGCCCGCCCACGCGAATCTTCTCAAGCCGGAATCCGGCCGCGGGAACCAGTCTGGCTTCGACGCCCCGTTCCGTGCCAACGAAGAGAACTTCGTGCCCTTCCCGCGCCAGTTCGCGCGCGACGGCGATCGCGGGAATGACGTGCCCGCCCGTGCCGCCGCCGGCCATCAAAAACGTCACCCCGCGTGCTCCGAAACGTTGAGCAGGATTCCCATCGACGCGAGCGTCACGAGGAGCGAACTCCCGCCGAAACTGATCATCGGCAGCGGGATTCCTTTCGGCGGCACCACGCCCAGCACGACGCTGATGTTGAAGAACGCCTGGATGACCAGCATCGTCGTGATGCCGAGCGCGAGATAGCGGCCGAATTCATCCGGGATCAGCACAGTCGCGCGAATGCCTCGCCAGAGGACGATAAGAAAGCCGATCAGGACAGCCGCCGACCCGAACAGTCCAAACTCTTCGCCGATCACCGCATAGATCATGTCCGTGTGGGATTCGGGGAGATAGAACAGTTTCTGGCGACCCTGCATCAGTCCCACGCCGATCGGCCCGCCGGAGCCAACCGCGATCTTCGCCTGCTCGATCTGGTAATTCGTGTCTTTCGCGGTGATCGACTTCTTCATCTGCTGGCGAATCCAGCCGTGCTTGTCGAATTTGTCGACGAACTTGAACTGGGGGTCAACGAAGCTGATGACGCGCACCAGCCGGTAAGGCTTCGCCGCAACCGCCGCGCAGCAGGCAAGCGCGCCGACGATCGCGGCGATCACGATGTAGCGCTTTTCGAGTCCGGCGACGAGGAACATCACCGCGGCCGTCGAGACCAGTACGATCGGCGTGCCGAGATCCGCCACGACCACGGCCATCGTGATGAAGCCCAGGGCGAGAATGGCGGGAAGCAGCGTATACCGGCTGTTGATCGCGCGCGAGCGCAGCGCGATGAAGTAAGCGAGAAACAACGCGATGGCGGGCTTGGCGAGTTCCGCCGGCTGGAGGCCGCCGAAGAACGGGAAACGGATCCAGCGGTGCTGCTTCGGGTCCGCGACATACGCCACCACGAGAAGCATCATCACCACCCCGATGAGCGTGAAGGCCACGGCGGGCGTCTGCAGATTGCGGTAGTGATACCGCTTGAAGAACATCATCAGCGGAATGGCGAGCGCAATCCAGACGAGTTGCCGCAGCGCGTAGTAATAGCTTGAACCCTGACGGATATCGGCGACCACCGAGGACGCACTGTAGACCATCACGGCCCCGAACAGGACCATGAGCACCACCGTCGTGAACAGAATCCAGTCTGTTTTAAGCTTTTGCGCCATTATTCAGTCCGTGTACCAGATCTTTGAATACGCGCCCGCGATGTTCGTAACTCTGAAACTGGTCGAAGCTCGCGCAGGCCGGAGCGAGAAGCACGGTGTCGCCCGGCTTTGCGCCGGCCCAGGCGTCGGTCACCGCCTGCTCGAGGGTGCCGGAGCGTTTCAGACATGTGGCTCCCGCGAGGTGAGACTCGATCTTTTCCGCCGCCGCGCCGATGAGCAGGGCTGCGTGCGCCTTTTCGTGGAGCCGGTCTCGCAGGACGGTGTAGTCGCTGCCTTTGTCCTTTCCGCCGAGGATGACCCAGAGGTTTCCGGGGAAGGAATCGAGCGCCTTGATGGTGGCATCGACGCTGGTCGCCTTCGAATCGTTGAAAAAGCGGATGCCGTTGATTTCGGCGACGAATTCGAGCCGGTGTTCGACGGCTTTGAAAGTTTTGACGGCCTCGATGATGTCGGTGAGAGAGGCGCCTGCGATGCGGGCGGCCGCGACCGCCGCCATGACGTTCTCGACGTTGTGGCGGCCGGGCAGCGGGATGGCGCTGACGGGAATGAGCGGATCGTTGGCGCTGAACCAGACCGTCGTTCCGGGCGTCAGGGCCGCGAAGGAACGGCAGGTTTCGTCATCGGCGTTCAGGACGGCGTAATCGGACGCGGTCTGCGTGCGGAAAAGGTTGCCTTTGGCGGCCGCGTAGTTCTCGAACGTGTAATGCCGGTCGAGATGATTCTGTGTGACGTTGAGGCAGATGCCGACGTGCGCGCGGAAGGTGCGGATCGTCTCCAGTTGAAAGCTGGAGAGTTCGAGAACGTTCCACTGGTTGTCGGCGGACGTCGCGGTCATCGCGATGACGGGGGTGCCGATATTGCCGCCGACCTGGACCGGGATACCGGCGCTGCGCAGGATGTGGTGGACAAGCGAAGTTGTCGTGGTTTTGCCGTTGGAACCGGTGATGCCGATGACGGGGCCACGGAGGTACGGGGCGGCCAGTTCGACTTCGCCGATGACATCAATACCCCGGCCTCTTGCCCGATTCAGGCCAGGGAGGTCGGCGGGAACGCCGGGCGACAGGACGATCAGGTCCCAGGGTTCATCGAAGAGTTCTTCCGACTGGAGACGGAATCCGGGAAGGTCGCGGGGCTTGAGGTCGGTTGGGGTAACGGCGTGCCCCTGCGAGCGCAGAAAGGCTACGGCGGCCTGCCCCGATTTTTCCATTCCGACGACGAGGACGTTCATACCTGGACCTCGTGGCCCGGCGTTTGTCGGTATCGAAGAGAGAATTCGGCGGCGGTTGCACTGATATCGTTGTGAACCGTTATGAGCGGCGTCTGCCGCATTTCTATCAGATTGGAGTACGACTCTTCGTTACGTTCCGGCTGTATGGGAGTTTGCCGGCTGGACGGGCCTTTCCGCCTTCGCGATTGAATGCAGGGAGGGCGTTTGTGGCTATGGACAGGCTGCTCGATCAGGCTCGGGAGGGGCCGGTATATCTGCGCCGGCCGGAGATTGCAGAGATGGTGATTCAGGCGTTGATTGCCGGCGATCTGCAATTTGGACGGTATGAGTTGCACGCTTTCGTCGTGATGTCCAACCATGTGCATCTGCTGGTAACTTCGCTTGTGCCGGCGACGGATTGGCTTCGATCTTTGAAGGGATTTACCGGGTTTCGGGCGTGCCGGATGCCCGGACTGCGCGGGGTCCCGTTCTGGCAGGACGAGAGCTATGACCGCCTGGTTCGGGATGATGAGGAGTCTGGGCGGATTCGCCGTTATATTGAGTGGAATCCGGTGAAGGCGGGGATCTGCCAGATTCCGGAGGAGTTTCCGTGGTCGAGCGCCGCGCCGGGCGGAAGCCCGGCTGCAGGGCAGAAGCCCTGACCCCACATGGCCTGACAATACAGGGGCTTTCCGGGGCAGCAACGTTTCTATGTTCCTGTTGACTTGCTGGGTCATCGGAGTTTCAGCGTCGTCAGCGCGAAGAGCGCGAGAACGAGCCCCACAATCCAGAATCTTGCGATGATCTTCGATTCCTGCCATCCGAGCGCTTCGAAGTGATGGTGAATCGGCGCCATTTTGAAAATGCGCTTCTTGCGCAGCTTGTAGCTGCCCACCTGCAGGATGACGCTCATCAGTTCGATCAGGAACATTCCGGCCACGAAAATCAGCAGGATCTCCTGCTTGATCAGCACAGCCACCACTCCGATTGCGCCGCCGAGCGACAGCGATCCCACGTCGCCCATAAAAATATCCGCGGGATGCGCGTTCCACCACAGGAAGCCCAGGCTGGCGCCGGTCATCGAGCCGCAGAAGATCGTCAGTTCCGCCGTCCTTGCATTCCGGACCAGAGAGAGGTAATTCGCCAGTTCACGGTTTCCACTCGTGTAAGCAAGCACCGTCAGCGCGCCGGCAGAGATCACCATCAGCCCGATCGCCAGTCCATCGAGACCGTCCGTGATGTTGACCGCGTTGCTCGATCCCACCACCACGAACACGAAGAACAGGTAGAACGGGATGAACGCCAGCGCATAGGTGAAGGGGTTGCCCATCATCGCATGCCACAGCAGGTCCGGCTGCCATTGCTTCAGGAACGGCACGTTCAGCGTCGTCGTGTACGCGCTCCAGGCCTGCATCCAGGCCAGCACCACGGTAATCAGTGCGGCCACCAGCATCTGCAATCCGAACTTCTGCCGCGCGGTGAGCCCGAGATTGCGCTTGTTCGAAACCTTTGCGTAATCGTCGATGAACCCGATCACGCCGAAGGCGACCAGCGCAAACAACGCGATCCATATATAGACATGACGCAAGTCCGCCCACAGCAGCGTCGGCACGACGATACTGATAATGATCAGGACGCCGCCCATAGTGGGCGTGCCCGCCTTTTTCTGGTGCGACTTCGGGCCGTCCTCGCGAATGTGCTGCCCGATCTGAAAGTCCCGCAACTTGCGGATCAGCCACGGCCCCAGCGCGACGCAGAGAAACAGCGACGTCAGACTGGCGAACATCGCGCGCGACGTGACGTAGCGGAAAACGTTAAACGCTTTGACAGCGGGATAGAGTTGTTCGTAAAGCAGCCAGTAGAGCATGGGGTGGGCTATTTCCTCGGTTCGCCGAAAGCCCTGTCGAGGGCCTTCTCGGTCTGCACACCGCGCGATCCTTTAAACAGAATCGCATCGCCCGGCTGCGCGCGTTCGCGGACGTAATCACCAGCCTCTTCCGGCGTGTCGAAAAAAAGCGCGGCGCTGTCCGACATCCCGGCTTTCATGGCTTCGTCCACCATGAAGCGGGCAGCGCCACGCACGCCAATGACGGCATCAATCCCCTGCTCCGCCGCGAATCGTCCGGTGCAGCGGTGCAGGGTCTCGGCCTCGCGGCCAAGTTCGAGCATTTCGCCCAGCACGGCGAAGCGCCGGCGGGCGGGCGTATCCCGAAGCAACTCCAGCATGGAGCGCATCGCTTCGGGATTCGCGTTGTAGCAATCGTTAATAATCGTGACGCCGTTGCGTTCGAGGCGCTCGCCGCGCATCCTGCCTACGGCAAGAGAACGCACCGCCTCACGCAGCCGTTCGGGAGCGATCCCCAGCGCGCGCGCCACGGCGATACCCGCAAGAACATTACTGACTCCGTGACGGCCGGCGAGCGGCGATTCGAAGTCCACACCGAGACAGCGGAAGCGCGCGCCCGCAGTGGACATTTCGACATTCTCCGCGCGGACTTCGGCGTCTTCGGCGAAACCGAACAGGATACTGCGGCCTGGATGCACGCGGGCGAACTCACGGACGCGCGGATCGTCCGCGTTGAGCACCGCGATTCCGCTTGCCGGAAGCGCCTCGATCAGTTCGCGCTTCGCGAGAGCGACGCCTTCGATGCCGTCCGGGAAATTCTCGGTGTGCGCCCAACCTACGTTGGTGACTACGCCGATGGACGGCTGCGCGATGCACGCGAGCTCGCGTATCTCTCCCGCATGGTTCATTCCCAGTTCGAGGACAGCAAGCCGCACGTCGTCCGGAAGGCGCAGGATCGAAAGCGGCACTCCCAGATGGTTATTGAAATTGCCGATCGTGCGCCCGGTGCGGCACTGGACGGCGACCAGGCTCGCGATCGTGTCCTTCGTGGTCGTTTTCCCGGCGCTGCCGGTGACGCCAACGACCGTGCCTCCCCACCTTTCGCGTACCGCCTTACCGAGACGCTGCAGGGCGATCGTCGTATCCGGGACGACCAGTTGCAAACCGCCCGTACCGACCGGATGCTCGACGACCGCGACCGACGCGCCGCGTTCGAAGACCCGCGGGACGTAATCGTGGCCATCGTGAGAAGGTCCGCGCAACGCGAAGAAGCAATCGCCCGGATTGATGGTGCGCGAATCGATGCTCCAGCCGGAAACACTTCCCTCGGGCGCAGGATTCGAAGCTCCGATGGCTTCCGCGATTCCCGCCATGGATACGGTCATCGGCGCGAGCTATCCATCCTTCCTCCGAAACCCGAAACTCCGCAGCGCTTCCGACGCCACCTCACGATCGTCAAAATGAATCGTCCTGTCCTTAAAAATCTGATACGTCTCGTGGCCTTTCCCGGCGAGAAGGACGATGTCGCCCGCTCTGGCTTCCTCGATTGCCTTCCTGATCGCCGCCGCCCTGTCCGGTTCCACGATGGTCCGGGTGTCGGAGCGCCGCGCCCCGACCATCACGTCCGCGATGATCTGCAGCGGGTCTTCGGAGCGCGGATTGTCGCTCGTGATGAAAACTACGTCGCTCAGTTCGCAGGCGATCTGCCCCATGATCGGCCGCTTCGTGCGATCCCGATCGCCGCCGCACCCGAAGACCGTTATTACCCGCTTCGGATTCAGCGTACGCGCCACGGAGATCGCGTTACGGAGCGCGTCGTCGGTGTGCGAGTAATCCACAACGACAGCGAACGGCTGCCCTTCATCGACGCGCTGGAATCTTCCCGGCACGCCCGCACAGGCGGCGATGCCCCGCACCAGCACATCGGGCGAAAGCTGATACGTCATTCCCGCCGAGCACGCCGCGAGAATGTTGTACACGTTGATCTTCCCGATTAACGGCGAGCGGACCTCAAACTTTACCTTATCGAATACCACTTCAAACC
>DASZUZ010000189.1:0-10456 GCA_035547415.1 Bryobacteraceae bacterium
CGGAAACCACGACGGCAAAGGTCGAGGAAGCGAGCGAGTATCCCGTTCTGAAGATCAAGGTCGGCCTGGATACCGATGAGGCAACGATTGCAGCCGTTCGTTCGGTGACGAAGAAGCCGCTGCGAGTGGACGCCAACGAGGGCTGGAAGGACAAAGAAGAAGCTGTCCGCAAAATCAACTGGCTGGAATCCCAAGGCGTTGAATTCGTTGAGCAGCCACTTCCGGCGGACCGGATCGAAGACACACGATGGGTTCGCAGCCGGGTTCACATTCCGATCATCGCGGACGAGTCGTGCCTGCATGCGCCGGACATCCCGAAACTGAAGGACGCCTTCGACGGCGTGAATGTGAAGCTGGATAAGGCGGGCGGCATGCTTGAGGCCTGCCGGATGATCCAGATTGCCAAGGCACTGGGGATGAAGACCATGCTGGGATGCATGGTGTCCAGTTCCTGCACCGTCACCGCCGCGGCGCACCTGTCACCGCTGGTGGATTATGCGGATCTGGACGGAAATCTGCTGATTGCGAACGATCCGTATGTCGGCGTGACAGTGAGGGAAGGAAAGCTCATTCTGCCGAAGGCGCCGGGGCTCGGGCTGACCCGGCGGGGGTGAGCCGAAAGGCTGTTTTCCTCGCCGCTAATTCCGGGATCCCGGAGCTTCCGTCCGCCCGGCCAGGGGCTGAATGACCGGCCCTCCGCAAACTGCAACCCCCGTCCGCGTCAACGCCTGCAGAAAATTGTTCAGCATCAGGTAGAGCACCTGCTCGGTGAGCGGTTGCTTTCCCGGAAGACGGAACGTGGCGGGCAGTTCCTTCGAAATACGCAGGCGTAAGCCGTTTGAAACACTGCGGCCCGAGCGGTCCTTCTTGTTGGCTACAGTGATCGGCGTCTGCATGACGCCTCCCGTCCGTCCGTCGACGTAGAACTGACAGCGCGAGAACCAGCCCAGATTGGCGGGGTCGGCGGCATCAAAAAGCAGAAGCGGAGAATCGCGCTGTTCCGCGGTGAGGTCCACCACAATGCTGCGCGCCGAGTCTTTGAGACGCGCTTCGAAGCCCGCCTGCTGCGCGACAGCATGAATCGTCGCGGAATCGATTTCAAGAAGAATGAGTTTGTGGCGGCCTGCCTGAAGCACCTGCATATTGATTACGCCGATTGCCGGGTCGCGCCCAGGCTCTCGCAAGCGCTGGCCGCGTCCGGATAAAACTGGATCACACTGTCAAGGCGCGTGATCCGGAACAAGTCCATCACCAGCCCCTGCGCTCCGGACACTCGTGCCTGGGCGCCAGCCTGCGTAATCTTGCCAAAACAGTACGCAATTCGGCCGATTCCGGTGCTGTCGATGTAGTCCACTTTGGAGAGATCGATAACCACCTTCCGAACGCCTTCGTTCAGCAGTTTGACCAGACTCGCCTCGATCTGACCGCTTTCACGGCCGAGCGTGATGCGTCCCGCAAGCTCCAACACTGCAATATCCGGATCGCACTTCCGCGTCGCCAGGCTGAGGATCATTGTCTCGATCGTCCGAAAGTTCAGGATACTAGATCGCCGTGGCGACCGGGCGTAAAGGAGTAGAGGACGATTCTTCGGGAACCGCGTCGCCTTCTCCCGGCGCGAGGAAAAGATTCTCGTCGAGCGCGTGCTGGCGCGTGTACATGTCCCAATACCGCCCTCGCATCGCGTACAGTTCGGGATGCGTGCCGCGCTCTACAATCCGTCCCCCTTCAATCACCAGGATCTGATGTGAGCGCCGGATCGTCGAGAGCCGGTGCGCGATCACAAAGGTCGTCCGGCCCTTCATCAGGTGGGCGAGCCCTTGTTGGATCATCGCCTCCGATTCCGAGTCCAGGCTCGATGTCGCCTCATCGAGAATCAGAATGCGGGGATCGGCCAGGATTGCCCGCGCAATCGACAGGCGCTGCCGCTGCCCTCCGGACAACTTCACGCCGCGCTCTCCCACGATGGTGTCGTACTTATCTTCGAGCTTTTCCGCGAATTCATCGACGCGGGCAATTCGGCACGCTTCGAGGAATTGCTCTTCCGATGCTTCCGGCCGGGAGAATGTAACGTTCTCCCGAATAGTGCCATCGAAGAGAAATGTTTCCTGTAGCACCACGCCGAGTTGCGAACGGTAGGTGTCCAGCCTCAGATGGTCCAGATCCCTGCCGTCGACCAGAATTTGTCCTGCGGTCGGCTTGTAGAACGCCGCGATCAGGCCGATGGTGGTCGATTTCCCGGAGCCGGAAGGGCCGACGAACGCCGTGACCGTATCCGGTTTTGCTTCAAACGAAATCCCGTGGAGCACGTTCTTGCCCGGCGAGTACGCGAATTCGACATTGTCGAAAACGACCTCGCCCACAATCGGAGGCGCGGCGCTGCTACGTTCGGGATCTTCGTCCTCGGGACGTTCCCGCAGAATCTCCCGCGTGCGCTCGAGACCGGCAAGAGCCTCGCTGATCTGCGTTCCAATATTGACCACTCCTACGACTGGCGCTATCAGGAAAGCCAGGAACGCCACGAAAGTAACGTATCCGCCCAAAGTCAGGGTGTGAGTGAATATCTGTCGCGTGCCGAAGTACATCACGATGGCGCCGACAAGCCCCATGATCACTGTCGCCGACAGAGACATCAGCGACATGGCTGTCAGGCTGCGTCGCACGTTGTCCAGAAGGCGGAGGACGCCCGCCGAGAACGTCTTTGCCTCACGCGCTTCCGCGTGGTAGCCCTTGATCACGCGGACCCCGCCGAGCGACTCCGTCAGTCGTCCCGTCACCTCGGCGTTGATCTTGCCACGCTCCCGGAAGATCGGTCGGATGGTCTTGAATGCTCGCCGCAGACTGAGTCCGAAGCAGACGATGACGGCCGCCGCAATGGCTGTCATCTGAGGACTGATTCGAAGCAGGATGATCAGAGACGCAGCCGCGGTGAGTATTCCACCGAAGAACTCGATGAGCCCGGTTCCAATCAGATTGCGCATTCCCTCGACGTCGGACATGATCCGCGAGACGAGTTGCCCCGTCTTGTTGGCGTCGTAAAACGTGACCGGAAGGCGTCCGATGTGTTCCTGCACTTTCTGGCGCAGCTCCGCAATCACTTTCTGGCCCTCAATGGAAAGCAGTTGCGTCAGGAAAAACGAAGTGATTCCCTGAATGACGGTCGCCCCCACCACCGCAAGAGTGAGTGGCAGCAGCATGGATCTGTGATTCTTGCCGATAACATCGTCGATCAGATAGCGGGACGACATCGGAAGGACGAGTCCGCACATTCTGCTGACGATGATGAGAAGAAAGCCGAGCCCCAGCATGGCGCGCCGGGGACGCACCAATGCCCAGATATCGGGCCAGAGAGCGCGCAGTCGTTCAGATACAGGCTTTTTCGGAGTGGGCGGCGCCATCTGATTACTTCGATGCGTCCTTCCCTCTCCGTGACTCAGGGCGCCGGAATGTACTCTCAAGTCTTTATTATTGCTTGCCGCCGCCGATCCAGTATCCCGGTCGAGTCTTCACGTTGTACGGCATTCGGTCCACGGAAACCTCGATGGTGTGGTATCCAGGCTCAGCCGCATTGTTGGGATGGTAGGTGATGACGTACTGGCTGTGGATTTCCTGGCTGATTCGTTGCACCGCGTCTTCCATGCCGCGTTGTTTGAGGAAGAAAAACTGCCCGCCGCCGGTTTGGGTGGAGAACTGTTTCGCGGGATCTTTTACGAAGATGCCTTTGGCATCCGTATAGATCTCCTTCAGCAGCGGCGTGAATTGCGCGCGATTCTGCATGCCGTAATTCTGCTCCATCGTCGTCGGAGTATTCGGAATGCCGAGCGGAGCATTGATCGTCGTCGGATCCATTGCCACCGGTCGCGGATCGGGTTGCTTTTCCGTGAGCCGGACGGCCAGTTGCGTGATGTCCACGCAATAAACCATTACGTTGGCAAGATTCGCGTCGATGAGCGCTTCACGAAGCCTCGTCTCGCTGCCTTCGTCGCGCGTTTCGCTGACCAACAGAATAATCTTGCGATTATTTTGTGGCCGCTTGCGAAGCATACCGACGCCCGTATCCACGGCATCGATCATGCGGGATCCGGAACTGCCGGCGTTGATCTTTTCGATCGCCAGTTTCAGCTTGTCCGCATCGCTCGTGAAGTCCTGCATGGTCACGATACGCCCGTCGAACTTGATGACGGCGGCCTCGCCGCGCACTCCGGTGATCGTATCGACCATCGAGCCGAGATGCCTGATCTGCTTCAGGATGGATTCGACGCGGCTGGAACTTTCAATCGCAATCACGAGCGAGATGGGTTCGAACGCCACATCGACCTGAATGTTCTGCTCTTTCCCGTTGTCGAAGAGGTGGAACTGCGCGGGCTGAAGACCGTCGACGATGTTGCCCTGCCTGTCGGTCACCAGCACCGGAGCCACGATGTTCGTGACCGATGTCGAGAATTTCGCCTCTGCGTCCGGAGGCGAATTCGCCGGCGTCTGCGCCATTGCTCCAGCGCAAATCAGGACGGGTACCGCGAGCTTTAGTGATGTCATGAAGAAGCAGCCTCCACTCGTGGCGCGCTAGTGCCCGGTGCGCCCGTTGATCAGATCCAGCACGTGCGGGACCAACTCCAAAATAGCATCGAGCGACTGCACGGCTCCTCGGGGCGATCCTGGCAGATTGATAATCAGAACGCCGCCGCGGTTCCCCGCAAGAGCGCGCGAAAGCACGGAAAATTTTGTCGATTCGCGGCCTTTTGCGCGCATCAACTCTCCCAACCCGGGAATTTCGCGATCAATGACGTCGCGAGTGGCTTCGGGCGTCACATCCCGCGGGGCAACGCCTGTGCCCCCGGTCGTGAAGATGACATCGGCTGTCCGCCCGTCTGCCCGGTCGCGCAACTCGAAGGCGATCTGCTCGCGCTCATCGGGTATGACCACCTGCGCGGCGATCTCAAAGCCGGCCTGCTTTAATCTTTCCGCGACTGCCGGGCCGGAAACGTCGGAGCGCGCACCCGTATGCGCGCTGTCGCTGACCGTGATCACGGCGGCCCGCATCAACGGTGGAAGTCCCCGCTCTTTCCGCCCGTCTTTTCGAGCAGATACACGTCCTGGATCTCGATTCGTTTGTCGAGAGCTTTTGTCATGTCGTAAATCGTGAGAGCCGCGACCGATGCGGCCGTCAGCGCTTCCATTTCGACGCCGGTCTGCGCGGTTGTGGCGGCGGATGCAATCACGCGGATGCCTTCGGATTCGATCGTAATCTCGACGTCGGCGTGCGAGAGGGGTAGCGAATGGCAGAGCGGAATCAGGTCTGAAGTCTTCTTGGCTGCAAGAATTCCGGCAACGCGCGCAATACCCAGAGGGTCGCCCTTGGGGTTGTTCGGAAGCGCTTCGAGAACGGTGCGGCTCATGCGGATAAAGGCGTGCGCGCGGGCCGTGCGGCGGGTTTGAGTTTTCTGTCCCACGTCCACCATACGGGCGTCGCCGCTGGCATCATAATGTGAGAGTTTCATCTGGAACTGCGTCTTTCCGGAAATCCGATTCTTTGCGATTGTTCATTTGAGCAAAACGGGGATCAGTTCCCCCTGTCCATACTCGGCCTGGTCTGCATCCGCGACCAGAAACGCATTCGCGCGGCACAGAGATGGAACATCGCCCGAACCCTGCCAGTCTACAGGTGTGACCTCCGCGCAACGGACCTGTGCCGGAAGAAATCGGGTCAGTCCCGTTTTGTGGCGAAAAGAGCGAGTTAATCGAGCCAGGGTGATGTTCAGAGGCGCGTCGGACGCTCCGCTCAGCAGGTCCAGCGCGGCTCGCCCAAATAGTTCGAAGGTCACCATCGTGGAGGCAGGGTTTCCCGGCAGTCCGAAGAAGAACCGGTCGCGAGCGCGCCCGAAAACGAGCGGCTGTCCGGGCTGAATCAGCACACGATCGAAGAAGAACTCCGCGCCCAGGTCAGCCAGCGCCAGTTCCACGACGTCATATTTTCCCGCCGATACTCCCCCGGACAGCAGCAGCATATCGGCATTGAGACCCTCTTCAATCAGCCGTCGTGTCTCTTCCTTCGAATCGCGGGCGACGGGCAGGATGACCGGAATCGCTCCGGCGCGCTCCACCTGCGCCGCCAGAGACCAGGCGTTCGAATTCCGGATCTGGTGTGGAGCAGGAACGGCGTCGACCGCGACGATCTCGTCGCCGGTTGCCAGAATCGCCACGCGGGGCCGGGTGAAAACATTGATCTCGCTGTGACCCGTCGCCGCGAGAAACGCGACTGCCGTGTAATCGATGCGAGTCCCGCGGGGGAGAATGACCGCGTTCGCGCGCGCCTCGCTGCCATGGGCCGCAATATTCGCTCCGGCATCAAGCATCCGATCGGTTGAGACGGTGTCATCCTGATGCCGCTCGCAATGTTCGACCATCACGACCGCATCCGCGCCGTCGGGAACCGGGGCGCCGGTCATAATCTCCATTGCCTCGCCGGGACCGACCGATACGTTTGGCATTTCGCCCGCGCGCACTTCGCCGATGAGCCGTACCCGCCCTGGAATGTCGGCTGCCCGGACGGCGAAACCGTCCCTCGCCGACCGGTTGAACGGTGGATAGTCGCGATCCGCGCGAATCTGTTGCGCCAGAACGCGGCCATGGCACGCGCTGAGTGAGACCGTTTCCGTCGCGAACGTCGCATGCCTGGCGCGTACTTCGCGCAACACTGCCGCGCGAGCATCGGGGAATGAGAGTGGCGGCACGCATTCAGTGTAGCTTTGTACTCTGAATCGTGGTGCGATGAGAAAGTGATCAACCCGGGAGCGGGGAATCCCGCGGAAGTGCCGCTGGCCGTCCTGACGATCTTTGCTTCGGCGAAGCTTCTTCGCGAGGTTTTCGAGCGACTGAAGCAGCCAGGCATTATCGGGGAGATTGTGGCCGGGGCAATCATCGGTCCACACGTCCTCGGCTGGATTCATCCCAATGAGGTTCTCAGCGTTCTGTCGGAACTCGGGGTCATGTTCCTGCTGTTTCTGATAGGGCTCGAGGTCAAGCCATCCGACCTTCTCCGCGTGGGAGGCGTCTCGGTGGCTGTCGCGACATGCGGGGCCATCGTGCCGTTCGCGCTGGTGGGCGGCATCGCGCTGGCCTGGGGTATGCCGTTGCGGGAGGCTGTTTTCGTCGGCGCCGCCATGGTGGCCACCAGCGTGGCGATTACGGCCGAGGTTCTGGCCTCGCGTGGGCTCCTGAGCGCGCGCGCAAGCCGGGTGATCCTCGCGGCGGCCGTGGTGGACGACGTCATCGGACTCATCGCGCTCGCGCTCGTATCGAGCTACGCGCGCGGCGAAGTGAACTGGACGGACCTGATCGTCACGACCGTTCTGGCCAGCGGCTTCACTGTATTCGTCGCCGTCTGGGGACACCGCGCCGTGCGGCGCATTGTTCCGAAGATGGAGGCGCGCATGCGCGTTTCAGAGGCGCAGTTTACGCTCTCCATGGCGCTTCTGTTCGGACTCTCTCTGCTGGCCGTCTATGCCGGCGTCGCGGCGATCATTGGCGCCTTCCTGGCGGGAATGGCGCTCTCCGAAACCGTGGACGAACGCGTCCATGCAATGACCAGCGGAGTTTCCGAGTTGCTGGTTCCTTTCTTCCTCGCGGGAATCGGAATGCAGTTCGATCCGGCCGTATTCGCCAGTGGCTCGGCGCTCCTGCTTTCAGCGATTCTCCTGGTGGCGGCGGTTTTCTCAAAACTAGCTGGCTGCGGTCTTGCCGCGTTCCGCCTCGGTCGCAAAGACGCGGTGCGCATTGGCGTCGGCATGGCGCCGCGTGGCGAAGTGGGCATGGTTGTCGCGCAGTTGGGCCGGAAGATGGGAGTGATGTCCGACAGCGTATACGCCATCATCGTCTTTCTTTCCATTGCGACCACGCTCGTGGCTCCGCCCATGATCAAGGCGGCATTTCGTGGTGTGCGGCCGGAACTGACGGATTCGGATGAAGTCCTGACGCCTCTGGGGTGAAATCCACTAGCGGAATTTCCGGCTACAATGTCGGCGTGATCCGGAATTACGCCGCACTCTTCTGCGCGGCTTCTCTTGCAAGTACGGCTGTCTGGGCCGACGTCGGAACGCGCGACCGCTATTTCACCCGATACCCGTTCGACACCTGGCAGAAAGATGGCGAGCACTCGCAGATCCATTGGTACACCAGGGTTCTGCCCGCGCATTTGTCCGATCATCAGAGACTGACGGCGAGAATCCAGATCGAAATCGATGCAAAAGAGGTTGCAAAGCGGCGGGGACGAGGCCAGTTGGTCACTCTGCTCCAGATCGAAGATGAATCCGGCCAGCAATGGCGACAGCACAACTCCTTCAGCCTCTCGACGATCCCGCCCGGCGTGAAACCGCACAGCCTCCTTTACAGTCAGGATGTCTTCGTCCTGCCGGGCGATTACACCATTTCGCTCGCCGCCTGCGACAGCCGGTCTTCCGATTACAGCTTCAGGCGGAAGAGCCTGCACGTCGCGCCGTTGCACGGCGATCCGTTGCCGGAGGCATGGCGTGACCTCCCGGCGGTCGAATTTGTAGTTCCCTTTGGCGCGCCGGACTTCTGGTTTCAGCCTTACGTCCGGGGACGGCTCCGTCTTCCGATCCAGTCCAGCCGCCCGGTGCACGTCGACGTGATGATGAACATGACCCCGTCCGAACGCCAGGCAGGCTCAATGGGCGTTTTTCGGCGTAACATGAGCATCCTGGTACCGGCGTTGAAGCTTCTCTCCGCGCTGGACATCGCGGCCGGCTCGCTCGATGTCACGCTGCTCGATCTCGCCCGCAGGAAGTCGTGGGAGCAGAAGGATGCGCGTGGTCTCGACTGGGTCACGATGCGCGCGCCATTCGCCGATAACAAACCGGGCGTCATCGACGCGCAATCGCTCGCCGCGAAAGGCGAGATGGCGCAGTTCTTCCGGGACCAGGTCGCCGAGCGCCTGCATTCACGGGGAGGGGAAGAGTCGCGGCGCGTTGTCATTGTGCTGAGCGCTCCCGTGTTTCTGGAACATCAGTACAAGGTGAGCCCGCCCGATTTTCCGCGGGATCCCGATTCGAAAATTTTCTACCTTCGATACAGGCCAACGGCGCCGATGCGTCCGGTCTTCACGGCTTTCGACCAGGGGCCGCGTCCGCCTGCAATGTCGATTCCCAATGATGATCTCGAACATGCGCTGAAGGCGATGGAGCCTCACGTATTCAGCGCGGGTACGCCGGGCGATTTCCGCAAGGCGGTATCCAGCATGCTCGCCGAGATCGCTCGAATGTAAACAGGCTGGAGATTAAGATAGTTCCATTGTGCTGCTCCCTGTCCACCAGCGTTTTCCTCACCGAGGTCTTTCCGACATTCCCACCGCTCTCAGGGCCGAACTGACGGCGAGTTGTCTCGCGACAAAACTACAAAGCGGGTCGCGCGTCGCCATCGGTGTCGGCAGTCGTGGGATTTCCAACATCGCGACCATCGTCCGCGGAGTGGTCGATTACTTCACTTCTCACGGCATGAAGCCGTTTATTTTCCCCGCGATGGGCAGCCATGGCGCCGGTACGGCGGAAGGTCAGGCACAGGTGCTGGCGCACTATGGAGTCGACGAAGCCCGGATGGGCTGTCCGGTCGTGAGCACGTTTGACGTGATCTCGCTGGGCCGAACCGAACTCGGCATCGAAGCGTTCGCCGGACGGGACGCGTGGGAAAGCGATGGTATTTTTCTCGTCAGCCGGGTGAAGTGGCATACGAGCTTTGCGGGAAATATCGAGAGCGGCGTCGCCAAAATGATGGCGATCGGGCTCGGTAAACTGGCCGGCGCGACTTCAGTGCATGCGCATGGCCGGCGACACGGAATGGTAGCTTCTATTCGCTCGGTCGCCACTCGCGTACTGGAATCCGGCAAAGTGCTCGGCGGACTGGCCATTCTCGAAGACGATTACCACGATACGGCGCAGTTGACCGTTCTCCCCGCCGAGGGTCTGATCGAGCGCGAAGAAGAGTTGTTGCGGACCGTCAAGTCCTGGATGGGCCGAATTCCCGTCGAGGCTGTCGACGTCCTCATTGTGGACGAGATCGGCAAGAACATTTCGGGGACAGGAATGGACCTGAAGGTGGTGAATCGCGGAACCGCCGGCCAGGTCAACATCTGGCCCGGAGCGGCCCGTGTCGAGCGCATTTTTGTCCGAGACATCTCCCCTCTGAGCTACGGCAACGCGAACGGCATGGGCGTCGCGGACGTCATACACGACCGCATGCTTCCGAAAGTCGACGTGAATGCGGGCCGTGTGAACGCCAGAACATCCGGGTCGCTGGCGCTCGTTCGCACGCCGCTTCATTTCCCGTCCGACCGGGAGTGTATCGACCTGTTGGAGGCGACGGTCGGGAGGTTCAACGCGGGCGATGTCACCATGGCGTGGATCCGCAATACGATGGAACTCGGAACTATCGCGCTGAGCGAGAACCT
>DASZUZ010000190.1:0-2259 GCA_035547415.1 Bryobacteraceae bacterium
AGGTCTCCCCGGAGCCAGTCCGGAGATCATGGCCGTCTCAGTCGCCACGCCGCTGGAAAAACAGCTCACGCACGTGTCCGGAGTCACCGAGATGACTTCCCGAAGCTCGATTGGCAGCGCGTATGTGGTGCTCCAGTTCGATCTGAACCGCGATATAAATGCCGCCGCGCGTGACGTGCAGGCCGCGATCAACGCCGCTACTCCGTTTCTTCCCGCCAATCTCCCCAGCAAGCCGCGCTACCGGAAAATCAATCCGGCGGACGCGCCGATCCTGATTCTTTCGATGACTTCGGACACCGTACCGCGAGCGCAACTCTACGACATCGCGTCTTCAGTCTTTGCCCAGAAGTTATCGCAGGTCAACGGCGTGGGGCAGGTAGGCGTGGGCGGAAGTTCCCTGCCCGCCGTCCGGGTGGAACTCAACCCACAACCGATCTCGAAGTACAACGTCGGGCTGGATCAGATCGGCAGCGTTCTCCAGGGCGCCAATGCGCATTCGCCCAAGGGCGAGTTGTCCGTTTCCGGCATGACGCTCCCGCTCCTGACCACCGACCAGATCTTTGAAGCAAAGGACTATAAAAATCTCATCGTCGTGTCGCGGAACGGAGCGCCGGTGCGCTTATCGGATCTCGGAAGGGTTGTCGACAGTACGGAGGATATCCGCAACATGGGGCTGTCGCGCGGCGTTCCGGCCGTCATGCTGTGGGTGAATCGGCAACCGGACGCCAACATCATCGAAACGGCCGACCGGGTGAAAAGCCTGCTGCCCAGATTCCGCGCCTCTCTGCCGCCCACCGTCAATCTCAACATCGATAACGACCGCACGGTCACAATTCGGGCGTCGGTGCTCGACGCCGAGCGCAACATGATGATCGCGATCGGACTCGTCATTCTGGTCGTCTTTCTGTTCCTGCGAAACGGCTGGGCCACCTTCATCCCCAGCGTTTCCGTACCGGTCTCTTTAATCGCTACCTTCGGAGCGATGTATCTGGCGGGCTACAGTCTGGACAATCTTTCGCTGATGGCTCTCACGATCGCAACCGGCTTCGTTGTTGACGACGCGATCGTCGTGATCGAGAACATCATGCGGCACATCGAATCCGGAATCCGGCCCCTTCAGGCCGCCTTGCTGGGGGCCCGTGAGATCGGTTTTACCGTTCTCTCGATGAGCATTTCGTTGATTGCGGTCTTCATTCCCATTCTGATGATGGGCGGAATCGTCGGGCGGCTCTTCCGTGAGTTCGCCGTCGTTCTGTCCTTCTCGATTCTGATGTCTCTGATGATTTCGCTGACGCTCACGCCGATGATGTGCGGACGGCTCCTGAAAACACAGCACCGCCACGGGCGCTTGTACAACCTCACAGAGAAGGGCTTTCAGTGGATTCTTTCGACATACGCGTCCGCGCTGCAGGCGGTTCTCGATCATTCGCTGGCCGTAATGCTCGTCATGGCAGTCACGGTGAGCGCCACCGTTTACCTCTATATTCAGATCCCCAAGGGCTTTTTTCCGCAACAGGACACCGGAAGCGTTTCGGGCGTGATTGAGGGTCAGCAACACATCTCGTATCAGGCGCTCGTCGAGAAGGCAAAGTGGTTCGAGAAACAGGTTCGCAGCGATCCGGATGTTGAAACGGTCAGCATGATCGCGGGCAACAGCGGCGGGTTCGGCAGCGGCAATCAGGCCCGCATCTGGCTGGTGCTGAAGCCCCTCGGCGTCCGGACGGACAGCGCGGACGACGTGATCGCGCGCCTGCGGCGGAAAACCGAAGGGATGCCCGGCGCTACCCTTTACCTCCAGTCGAATCAGGATCTGCGGATCGGCGGCAGACAGGCGAACGCGCAATATCAATACACGCTGCAGGCACAGGATTTCCAGGCCCTTCAGGAATGGGGACCGAAGGTCGTGGACCGGCTCCAGAAACTGCCGCAAATCGCGGACGTGAGTTCGGATCAGGAGACCTCGGGGCTGGCATCGAATGTGATCATCGACCGCGACACGGCATCGAGGCTGGGCCTGACGGCGCAGGCTGTCGATTCCGCTCTTTACGACGCTTTCGGACAGCGGCAGGTCTCGGTGATGTACAAGTCGATCAACCAGTACCACGTGGTTCTGGCGCTCGAGCAGCAGTGGTGGGAGAGCCCGGAGTTTCTGCAACAGGTTTACGTGCAGACGCCGCGCGGTACGGACGTTCCGCTCTCCTCGTTCGCGCACTTTACGGAGGGAATCACTCCCATCTCCCTGCCGCACCAGGGACAGTT
>DASZUZ010000191.1:0-7545 GCA_035547415.1 Bryobacteraceae bacterium
TGCCGTCGCGGATCGAGATGACCCGATGGGCGTGCAGCGCGATATCGTGCTCGTGGGTAACCAGCACGATCGTGTTCCCTTCGTGGTGCAGGCGCTCGAACAGCGCCATGATCTCGTTCCCGGTCGCCGTGTCGAGATTTCCCGTCGGCTCGTCCGCAAGAATAATCGACGGACTGTTCACCAGCGCGCGGGCGATCGCGACGCGCTGCCGCTGGCCGCCGGAAAGTTCGTTCGGCTTATGGTGCATGCGCTGCTGCAGATCGACCTGCGCCAGCGCCGCCTTCGCTTTGGCGAGACGCACGTCCGGTGGCGTGCCGTTATAGATCAGCGGCAGTTCCACGTTGTGGAGCGCTGTCGCGCGGGGCAGCAGATTGAACGTCTGGAAGACAAATCCGATCTCTTTGTTCCGGATCTGCGCCAGTTCATCGTCATTCATCTCGCTGACGAGCCCGCCGTTGATGTAGTACTCGCCGCGGGTCGGCGTATCCAGGCAGCCGATCAGGTTCATCAGGGTCGACTTGCCGGATCCCGAAGGTCCCATGATCGCAACGTACTCGCCACGCTTGATCTCGATGCTCACGCCGGAGACCGCGTGGATCTCCTGATCGCCCATGACGTACGTTTTCCAGATATCGTACGTCCGGATGACGACGCCTTCCCGCTTCAGCCGTTCGCCCTTTTCGACTGTTTCGTCAGCCAGTGCCTGTGCCATGCGTTGTCCTCGTCAGGTCTTTACGTTGTCGGCTTCGCCGCGGCCGGGGCCTTGTTATCGATCTTAACCGTTGCCCCGTTCTTCATGCTGCGAATCACCTGATAGCTGCCGGTCACGATCTGATCGCCCGCATTCAGCCCGCTGGTGACTTCGATGTCAGTGGCGCCCGTGATGCCCGTTTCGAGCTTGCGGAACTCGGCTTTATTGTTCGGGGCGATCAGGAACACGCCCTGGATCTCTTCTTTGTTGGCCTTTATGGTGGCCGCATCCGGATTCACCGGCTTGTCTTTATCCGGAATGAGATCGCCTTTCGTGCGGGTAGTGAGCGCCTGAATCGGGATCGCAATCACGTTCTTGCGCGTGGCTGTGGTGATCTTCGCCGTGCACGAGAGACCCGGGCGGATTTCGTCCGGAGGATTATCCATCGCCACTACGACTTTGAAGTCTTTCGCTTCCTGGCTGGATGTCGTACTTGTAGAGGCCGCGAGGCCCGTGGAACGAAGGATCGCCGTGTTGCCGATTTCGATGACGTGCCCGGTAAACGTCTTGTTCGGGATGGCATCCACGGTAATCTCGGCCGGCTGATCCACCTTGACATTCACGATGTCTGTCTCGTCAACCTTCACTTCGGCAGTTACGATCGACATGTCCGCGATCGTCATGATGGTGCTGGCCGCGGAGTTCTGCACGCCGGGCTGCACCGTTTCACCCACCCGGACGGGCAAATACGTCACCAGCCCGTCGAGCGGAGCGACCGCATTGTGCTTCTTCAGAATGTCGTCGACCCGCGTCAGACTGGCCTGCGATTGCGCGATCTTCTTTTGGGCGCCCGCAAGCTGCGCGCGCAACTGGGCCAACTGGGTGCGGGCCTGCACAACACGCGACTGCGCTTCAGAGACGGACGCCTTCTGGCTTTCGAAAACCGCTTGCCGCTGCTCGAAGTCCGACCTTGGGATCAGACCGTCTTTGAAAAGCTGCTGGCCGCGATCGAAATCGCGCTGGTAACGTTCCAGATCGGCTTTCGTCCGAACCACCGTGGCTTCCAGCGCCGCAATATTATCCTCCCCGGCCTTCACGGCCGCCTCACTCGCGGCCGCATCGGCTTCGGCGGAACTCAGCGCGGCCTTCTGGGCGGCGACATCGGCCTGGGACTGCGCCTCGTCAATTCTCGCCAGAAGCTGGCCCTTCTTGACGTGATCGCCCTCTTTTACGAAAATGTCCGTCAGCTGGCCGGCGTATTCCGCGCCGATCGTGATGTAGTTGCGCGGCTTGATCTCTCCCGAGGCGGTCACGACGCTCGCCAGATCTTCACGCATCACCTTTCCGGTCTGCACGGTGACGACTCCGCGCTGGCTGTACTTCACGCTGGCGAGCACGCCCAGAGAAATCAGCAGCAGCACAATCACGCCGATGGCGATCTTCCATTTACTCTTCACGATTGCAGCACTCCGGTTTGGCGCAGGTCGCCTGAGAATTCAGTTCCGCCGTTCAATGTGACTAGACGCAATCCAGCGTCTTTTTGTTCACGAATTAGATAAAGAATAGCATGCAAAAGCCCGAATCTTTCGCTAAATAGCTGAAACGGCGTGCCTTACTGCTTCCAGGTAACCTTCGCGGGGCTGTTCCGGCACTGTTCCAGATTGTTCATCCCGCTCGTCAGATCGCTGCAGGCGCCTTCGGTCGCAATCCGCTGCGCTTCCATCTGCGTGGTGGCGGCGCCATTGCGGCAAACGGTGCGGCCATCGAAGGTCATGCACACTTCGCAGCGATATTTCGCGTTGCCGCTGCTCGTGAGCACCATGGCGGCAATGAATCCAACGATAAAAATGATTCCGGCGATCACCGGCCACTTGTGTTTCGATTGAGGCATCAGCTAAACACCCAGGAAGAAATTGCCCATCTTCCGGAACTTCTCGTATCGCTTCTGGACAACTTCGTTCGTGGACAGAGACGAAAGCTCGCTGATGGATCGGACGAGTTGTTCCCGGAGCAACCGCGCCGCTTCATCATGGTCCTCGTGGGCGCCCCCCGCCGGCTCAGGAACGATGCCGTCGATGAGATTCAGTTGCAGCATGTCCTCGGCGGTCATCCGGAGCGCAGCCGCAGCCTGTTCTGCTTTGGCGGCATCACGGTAGATGATCGCGGCGCAGCTCTCGGGCGAGATCACGCTGTAAACGGCGTTCTCGAGCATCAGTACGTGGTTCCCCACGCCCAGTGCGAGCGCGCCTCCACTTCCTCCCTCACCGATGCAAACCGAGATCACCGGAACCGGCAACCGGGCCATCTCCCGAAGGTTTCGGGCAATCGCTTCAGCCTGCCCGCGCTCCTCCGCGTCGATTCCCGGGTAGGCGCCAGGCGTATCCATCAGTGCGATCACCGGCCGGCCGAATTTCGCGGCCATCTGCATGGCCCGCAAAGCCTTCCGGTAGCCCTCGGGTTTGGGCATGCCGAAGTTCCGAAGCAGTTTCTGCTTCGTGTCTCGGCCCTTCTGTTCGCCGACCAGCATAACGGGATGACCGTCAAGTCGCGCCATGCCGCAGACTATCGCGGCGTCGTCGCCGAAAAGCCGGTCGCCATGGATCTCCTGAAAGTCCGTCAGGATTCGCTGGACATAGTCGAGCGTGTGCGGGCGTTTGGGATGGCGGGCGTTCAGAACCCGCTGCCAGGGTGTCTTCGCCTGCTCCTGGGCTGTATCCGCCTCAGTTGGCATCCTTAACAGGATACTCAACGCTCGTGAGTACCGAAACGGGGCTCACGCTGAAAAGGCTGACTTCAGCTCGCCGCTTCGAGAACAGCGTCATCGCGCCGGACGTCTCCGCCCCGGGGTTCGAACGAATAGCCAAACCCGCGCACCGAGTGGATCAGCCGCGGCGCGGCGGGATCCCGCTCGATCTTCTGACGCAATCGCAGCACATAGACGTCAACGGTACGGTCGGTAATCGCGCGGTCCTGCCCCCAGACGGCATTGAGCAGCTGTTCACGGCTGAACACTACCCCGGGCCGCGTCATCAAAAATTCGAGCAGCCGGAACTCCGTCGCGGTCAGAGACAGCGGTTCGCCTTCGAGCTTCGCCTGGCAACTGCTCCGGTCCAGTTCCACGCTTCCCGCCTTAAGAACGCGCGCCGGCGCCGTCTGCGTCCGAAACTGCAGCTTGATGCGGGCGATCAGTTCGCGAATGAAAAACGGCTTTACGATGTAGTCGTTCGCGCCCAGTTCGAGTCCCACAATCCGGTCCGTCTCTGACGCGCGGGCCGTCAGAAATATGATCGGCGTCTGAGCCAACTCGGTATCGTTCCGAATGCCTTTGCAGATATCGAGTCCGTCGGAATCCGGCAGCATGATGTCGAGGAGGATGAGGTCGGGACGAACGCGGCGGCAAAGGTCGATAGCGCCGCGGCCGGTTTGCGAGCCTGCGAGGCTGAAACCTTCCTTTTCGAGGTTGTACTTCAGCAACGCGTAGAGATCTGTGTCGTCTTCGATGAGGACGATTCGTTTTGTCACGGCATCTTCAGCGTAGCCGCGAAAACGTTACAGCGGGGTTAACGAGCAGTAAACTCTGAATGAAGCCGGAGCGCGTCTCAACGTACATTTTTGGGCTTTACTTCGATTTCGAAAACGTTCGGCCAAAATTTTCCCGTTACGAAGAGCCGGTGGCGCACCGCATCCCACGCAATCCCGTTCAGGACGGCTTCGCCTTCGAGCCGGTACATGGGACTGAGCAGTCCGGACAGATCGATCCACCCCCTTACTTCGCCCGTCTCCGGCGCAATGCGGGCAATGCGGTCCGTGTGCCAGACATTGGCGAAAATCTCGCCATCGACGTATTCGAGTTCATTGATCAACCGGACCGGATTCCCTCGGTCATGAACACGGATTCGCCGCTTTTCGGCGAGTGTCGCCGGATCGAGCACGCGGATCTCCGGCGTACCGTCGCTCATGAATATTTCGCGCCCGTTCGAAGTAAGCCCCCAGCCTTCACCACGGTAGGAGAAACGGCGCAACACGTGAAAATCCCGCGCGTCATAGACAAATCCCACCCCGGATTCATATGTCAGTTGAACAATCCTGTTGTTCACAAGCGTGATTCCTTCACCGAAAAACTGCGGCGCCAGATCGATCTGATGGGCGACCGCACCGGTCTCAACGCGGGTTTTGCGAATCCACGACCGGCCTTTCATGCCGGTGCTTTCATACAGAAAGCCGTCGTGATACTCCAGGCCTTCCGTGAATGCCGCGCGATCATGCGGATAAATATGGACAACCTGAAACGTGTATTCAAGCGGAGTTTGCGGCGGCGAATGGGCGCCCGCCAGAAGCAGGACAGCGGCAATCGGAGAGAGGAGGCCGAGGAGCAAAGACATCGGCCTATTGCCACCTCGCGCGGATCCGGACGGTGCGGTCGAGATCGTCTTTCACTTCGAGCACTTTCAAACGCAGATCCGGGTCGAGATCCTTTCGTTCCAGATACGCGGCCACAATCCTCTGCGCTTCAGCCGATGTCTCCGTGCCGACGAAGCTCGCAAGCCATCCGTTGATGAAGAAGATCTTACGCTGCCGTTTCATCATCGGAAGCGCCTCGAGCGCGGGCTTCAGGAATTCCAGTGTGAGCGCCGTCTGATTCCATGCATGGAAACCAGAAAGGCTGGCGGTGATAAAGTCCTCCGGCACGGCGCCGTCTTTCAGGTATTCCTCGAAATATTTCCGTTTATTTTCGGGCGTCGCGATTCCCGCCAGCGCCGCGTAAGCGGAGCGGCGTCCGTCCTCCGTTTTGTCGTGTTGCGATTCCCGCGCGACCAGTTCGCTGCCGTTCGCGGCTCCCTGACGAACAAGCGTGACGATGATATTCCAGCGATCGCGCTGCTGTAACGGAACGCCGGCAATGCCGGTCTCGCCGGCGAGCAGATTCTCCAGTTCGGCGAGCGAAGGCCCCGTTGTCGCCGCGGATGTGAATGCCCGGAAATACGCGATGCGCAAGTCCCGCGATGCCCCATGCTTCATTCGCTCCATCAGCAGGGCTTCGTACAGGCTGGCCAGTTCGCCCCGGCGCGGCTCGGGCAGGTATCGCGTCAGCGCCGTATTCGTGCGACCGAGGATGCTCTGCGTAATATCCAGATCGCTTTCGCCAGGTAACCGACGGATCGCGAAATCGACGTAGTCCGCGGGCGACATTTCCGCTTCCCGGACAGCATCCCAAAGGGCTCCCCAATGCAGCGCCCGTTCGAGCGGGTCGCTCACGGCGCTCATATCGGCCTCGATACCCGCAATGCTCCGGGAGTCCGGCAAGAAGCGGCCATAAGCGTGGTCCCCGGCATTCGTGAAGACGTAATCGGGACAGGGCTGACCAGCCGCCCCCGCGACCTTCGCTTCCGCCGTCGCGAAGTCGGCCTTGAGACGTTGCCTCCCGCCACCCAGCAACACCTGCGTCGAAACAGGCCACAGATGGCCCTCGCCCAGTGAATCGCTTTGGGCGATTTCGACGCCGGCAAGCTTCGACCCCGAGCACGACCATCGCGCCGTTACTACTGGCATGCCGCGCTGCGTCACCCACGCGTTCGCCCACGGACCCAGATCCTTCCCGGAGGTTTCCGAAACTGCTCCGATCAGATCCTGCCACGTGGCGTTGGCGTAACGATGCTTCCGCAAGAAGAGGCGGACGCCATCGCGGAACGCATCTTCGCCGATCCGGTAATTCAGGACGCGCAGAAGAGCCGGCGCCTTCTGGTAGACAATCGGCCCGTACGCGGATTTGGCGTCCGCCAGATTTCGCACCTGCTGATAAATGGGGGTCGTGCCTGGCGTCGAATCGATGTTGTAGGCGATCGGCTTGATGGACTCATAGAAACGCTTCCAGACTTCGCTCGGAGGTTCCAGTTCCGCCAGCGTGTGGAACGCCATGTACTGCGCGAACCCTTCTTTGAGCCAGAGATCGTCGAACCAGCGCATGGTGACGAAGTCGCCGAACCACTGGTGCGCGAGTTCATGCAGAACGGTGACGGCCCGGCGCTGATGATCCGTGATGTTCGGCGCGGCGCGAAAAAGAATGCCGTCTTCGCGCAGAAACGTGGCGCCGGCATGTTCCATGCCGCCGTACGGGAACCCGGGGATGAGCACCTGATCGTACTTCGGAAAAGGATACGGTTGGCCGAAAAACGCGCTCAGCTTTTCCATGCCCCGGCGCGTGTCGCGCGCGACCTCCGGCCATTCCTGCCGGGCACGGGGCAGCATGGACTTGCGCACGAACAGGCGCAGGCGGATGTTGCTGGCCGCATTATCCGGCGCGGCAAGCTCTTCAAATGGTCCGGCGGCGAAGGCGAACAAATAGGTGCTGATCGGTTTCGTCTCTTCGAACCGGAAAACCCCGCCATTCCCTTTTCCGCTGGTATTCGAGATGACCGTCCATGTTGCGGGAACTGTCGCCTCCAGCGTGAAACGGCCCTTGAGATCCGGCTGATCGAAACAAGGGAATGCGAGGCTGGCATCCATCGGAACGAACAGGGTGTAGATGTACTCGTTCGAGTCAACGGGGTCAATGGTGCGAGTAACCGCGCGATTGGACTCGGCGATGGCGGATTCGAAGTCGAGTTCGATCCGGTTCAAACCCGCATGCAGCAGGGCGGGCGGAAGCAGAATATGACCGTTCGCCTGCTCCGAAGCGCTCGGCGCGGCATTGATCCGGACCTTCGAGACAAGACCCTCTGTAATGCCGCCGGCGGCGGTCAGATCCCGAAAATCGAGCGGCAGCGGGTCGGCGGGCACGCGCCGCAGGACAAGCTTAATGTCCTCATGACCGATGAGCTTTGCAGCATGCGCCCGAAGCTCAATGGCCAGATGAT
>DASZUZ010000192.1:0-3504 GCA_035547415.1 Bryobacteraceae bacterium
TACGCTGGTGGTCTGGGGCGGGGAATTCGGCCGCACACCGGTTTCCGAAAGCGGCGACGGGCGCGACCACAATCCCTACGGCTTCACGATGTGGATGGCGGGCGGCGGCGTCAGGGGCGGCATGTCGTACGGCGAAACCGATGAGTTCGGTTTCAAGGCGGTCGAAAAGAGCGTTTCGATCCACGACCTGCACGCGACCATGCTGAACCAGCTTGGCATCGACCACACGAAACTGACCTATCGCTACGCCGGCCGCGACTTCCGCCTGACGGACGTGTACGGCGAAGTCGTTCGCGACATCCTGGCGTAACCGGGCGCGCTCAATTCATCTGAAGGCGTTCCGAAACGAGCGCCTTCAGAGCCGGTACCGTGAACGGCTTGTCCAGGAGACCGCAATTGGCGGCAAGATCCGAGGGTACCGAAGACCGCGCGTTGCCGCCGCTCATCAGGACGATATTGGCTGCCGGGTTCACGGCCCGCATCTGCCGCGCGAGGTCGAAGCCCTCGATCCCGGGTAATCGGAGATCGATCAGCGACAACCCGATTCTTCCTGCATTCCGCAGAAAGAGTTCAAGTCCGGTGGCGCCATCCTCGGCGAGAATGACCTCATGTCCGTTTGCTTCGAGCGCGAGCTTGCAGATCGTGCGGACAAACTCTACGTCGTCCACCACAAGAATTGTCATCTGTTATTCAGTGTCATTGTTTGCATCCCGGACGTAAATAATCCTTAAGGTGAGGTGGTCGATCTCACGGATACACGCGGCGCTATCGCCGGTATTCTCTTCCGATATCGAAACGTGCGGCGTTGCGCTACATTCGGATCAGGGATTCTTCCGTTGTTTTCCGGTACTCCAGCCCAAACCCGGTCGCTTGCGGACGTACACGAGACGGTTCGGACGGACCACGTTTCCTTCTGGCGGCGGATGCTTGCTTTTGCCGGTCCGGCCTATCTTGTCAGCGTCGGTTACATGGACCCGGGAAACTGGGCGACCGATCTGCAGGGAGGCGCCGAATTCGGCTACCGTCTGCTCTGGGTGCTGGTCATGTCGAACGCCATGGCCGTACTGCTGCAGACCCTGGGCGCGCGCCTCGGCATCGTCACGGGCCGCGACCTCGCGCAGGCGTGCCGGGAGACCTATCCCCGTGGAGTCAATTTTGCGCTGTGGATCCTTTGCGAAACCGCGATCGTCGCGTGCGATCTCGCCGAGGTCCTCGGAGCGGCCATTGCCCTGAATCTGCTGTTTCACATTCCGCTGCTCGTTGCGGTCGCGATTACCTCGCTCGACACGCTTCTGGTGCTCGGTCTGCAGAAACTCGGGATCCGCTATCTCGAGGCCGTTGTCCTCGGGTTGATTGTCGTAATCGCGCTCTGCTTCGCTGCCGAAATCTTCATGGCGAAACCGGATTTCGCGCAGGTCGCCGCCGGGCTGATCCCTCGCATTGACGGCAGCAGCCTGTATGTCGCGGTTGCCATGCTCGGGGCGACCGTCATGCCGCACAACCTTTATCTGCACTCCGCGCTCGTCCAGACGCGGCGGATCGGGCGGAGCGAGGCGGAGAAGCGCGTCGCGTGCCGGTACAACCTTTTTGATTGCGTCATCGCGCTGAACGGCGCTCTCTTCATCAATGCCGCCATCCTGATCCTCGCGGGCGCAGTCTTCTTTACCCGCCATCAGGACGTGACGGAAATCCAGCAGGCCTATCTGCTGCTGGCGCCGCTGCTCACCACCGTCATCGCGAGCAAGCTGTTCGGAATCGCCTTGTTCTGCTCGGGCCAGTCGTCCACACTCACCGGGACCATGGCGGGGCAGATCATTATGGAAGGGTTTCTCAACATCCGTGTGCAGCCCTGGCTGCGGCGGCTGGTGACCCGTTTGCTGGCGATCGTTCCGGCGTTTGTGGTGATCTGGCTGAGCGGCAACGGCGGGACGCTTAAACTGCTCATCCTGAGTCAGGTCGTCCTCAACCTTCAGTTGCCTTTCGCGATCGTCCCTCTGATTCATTTCACCAGCGATTCACAGAGGATGGGACCGTTCGCCAGCGGCTGGAAACTGCGGATTGCCGGATGGGCGACCGCCGTGGTCGTGGTCGGACTGAACATCTGGCTGGCGGCCCAGTCGATTCAGGAATGGGTGAACGGAGCGGGCGAGTGGGCCCCTCTGGTGTGGGTGGTATCGATCCTTGCATCCGGCGCTCTACTCGGGCTGCTCGTCTGGATTACGGTGCAGCCATATAGAAGAGCTTCGGCGGCCACTGCCACGCTGGGCCTCGAGCAGGCGTCAGCCGAACTGATCGGGGTTCCGCATTACCGGCGAATCCTCGTCCCGCTCGATCATTCGAGTCTCGACCGTCTCGCCCTCAGCCATGCCGCCGGACTGGCCGAGCGGAACCACGCGCGCCTTTATCTGCTGCACGTGGAAGAAGGCGTCACCAGTCAGATCTACGGCTCCGAATCCTCCACCGCCGAAGTGGAGGCAGGCCGGCAGTACCTGGATAACATCGTGAAGTCGCTGGCGGAGGTCGATATCGACGTCGAAACAGCGATCCGCCATGGCTCGAATCCGCGGAAAGAAATCGTGCGGTACGCGCGCGAGATTGAGCCGGACCTGCTTGTGATGGGGGCTCACGGCCACGGCGGCATCAAAGACCTGATCTTTGGCAACACGATCAACCCCGTCCGTCATCGCCTGAATATTCCTATCCTTGTAGTACGCGATCGGTAGTACACTTCGATCTGGGGCCATGTGTCTCAATTGCGTGTCAGCGGGGAACGACCGGTTGTTGCCTTCGTGATCTAACTATCGTCAATGCAACAGGGACGAACGGAAACGCACATGCTTTCCGTCAGCCGCAGTTTTTTATGTCCCGGGCCTTATTTGTACTCGCAGCGCTGTTTGGCTCCGCCGTCGCGCCTGCCGCCACGCTCCAGCAGTTGACCATGGACCAGATGGCCGAGAGCGCGACGGCGATCGTTCGGGCCCGCGTCACTGGCGTATCCGCAAGTCTCACCGGGTCAACCATTTACTCGCATTACAAGCTGCAGGTGACGGACTCCTGGAAAGGCTTCAGCCCGGCCGAAGTCATGGTCCCGGGCGGTGTGGCAAACGGTTACCGGCAGTCGTTTCCCGGTGTGCCGGAATTGGCGGTTGGAACCGAGTACGTGATGTTCCTCTGGACCTCCCCGGCCACCGGCATTACGCATCTGGTCGGACTGTCGCAGGGGCTTTTCAATCTGAGCGCCCAGCCGGATGGATCGACGGTGGCTTTCCGCCCCCGCATTGGTGAGATGATCCTGGACGCCTCCGGGAAGAGAGTCACGGATGAGCCGGTCCGGATGAAACTCACGGATATGAAGTCGCAGGTCGGCCGCAAACTCGCCGCCGCCAGGGTCCCCCGATGAGACGGATTGGGTTCGTTTTGTCGCTGGCGGCGATGGCGGTTCCGGCTTCGGCTTATTACCACTTCATCCATTACCTGAACGGCCAGAACGTCCCGGAGAAATTC
>DASZUZ010000193.1:0-13496 GCA_035547415.1 Bryobacteraceae bacterium
GGCCGGGCGGCGACCGGTGACAGGATCGCGTCGTACCGGTTCATAAATGCGAACATTTCGGAGCGGAAGCGATCGAGTTCCGCCCAATAGTTCGCGAAACCCTGCAGCGTCGTGCGGTAAGGCTCCAGCTTTCTGAGCCAGCCTTCCAGCAGCGGATGTGTCCGATGGCTGCCGATCGATTCGAGAAACTGTCGCAGTCCGTCTCCGCCGTCGGCGCCCAGTATCTTCATTTCCAGTTCGTAGCTCCGTTCGATACAGGCGGGACGAGCTTCCTCGACGGCGAATCCGGCGGTTTCGAGAGCATTCACGGCGTTGCGGAGCACAGCCGCCGTGTCCGGATCAGGCGGCATGACTCCGTTGTTTGCGAAAAATGCGACGCGGATTTTTCCGGCAGAAATTTCGCCTGCTCCGGGCGACCCTTTTACTGTGTAATCCTGACCATCTGGTCCGGCGAGAATTCCCAGCATGGCCCGGAGATCCTCCACCCTCCTGGCCATGGGGCCCATCTGCCAGAGCATCTCAATCCATCCGCCCGCCGGCGGCACGTGTCCCGTACGCGGGAGGCAGCCGGATGTGGGCTTGATACTCGCGATTCCACTGTAGTGCGCCGGCAGACGCACGCTGCCAGCGGCGTCGCTGCCGAGACCGAAAGGCGAACCGCCGGCCGCAATGAGCGCGGCTTCCCCGCCGCTCGATCCGCCCGAGCTGCGCGTCAGGTCGTATGGGTTATTGGTGCGGCCGAAGATGAGGTTATCGCTTTCGAACGCGAACAGGAGGTCGGGAAGATTCGTTCGGGCCAGGGGAATCGCGCCGGCGTTCCGAAGACGGGCGACCAGCGTCGCATCGCGTTTCGAAGGCGGACTGGCTCGATAGCCGAGCGTTCCGGCCGAGCACACCGTGCCTTCCACTTCGATGGAGTCTTTGATGGAGAAAGGGACGCCTTCGAATGGGCGCATTTCAGCGGTCCGCTTGCGATCGGCTGCGCGCGCGGCGGCGAGGCCGCTCTCGCTCAATATATCGACGGCAGCGTTCAGAGAGGGATTGATTTCCGCGATGCGATCGAGATGCGCCCGAACGAGTTCAGTGGAGGAGATTTCGCCCTGTCGAATCAGTCTGGCCTGTTCGGTCCCGGACAGGGAAAGAACATTGGTCGCCGTCATTGTTCCGTTACAACGAGGCGCTGATTCGCTTTCACATTCTGCAGTTTCTGGCGCCTGCCGCTCGGCCAGGCAATCTCGACCGAGTTGGCGACAGCGTCCTTGCCGAGGCCGAACGTCAGCGCCAGATCGCTGGCCGAGCAATAGCTCGATCCGCTGTGCACCGTCTGCGACTGCTTGCCGACATGAACAACAGCGCCGATTCCGTCGCGATTGCTTTTGGTTCCCACCCGTTTGACCTGAAGCCAGTGATTGCGGTTGCCGCCATCATTGCGATAAAGCGCCGCCGGGCCATTATTGTTCGTCACAACGATGTCGAGGTCTCCGTCGCCGTCGAAATCCGCATAGGCGGCGCCGCGCGCGACGAGCGGTTTGTTAAAGGCCGAGACCGGCTCAAACTTACCGCCGCCGAGATTCCGGAAGAGCAAGGGCAACTCCGCGTACTGAATTTTCGGCTGCACGCGCCCGATTTCTTCCTCCAGGTGTCCATTCGCGGCAAAGAGGTCCGGGAGCCCATCCAGGTCGTAATCGAAAAAGAAGAGCCCGAACGTCAGGCTCAGCAGGCTCGCGCGGCCGACTGAGGATCTTGGCGCTTCATCGACAAACAGCCCGTTCCCTTCGTTGTGATAAAGCCCCAGCATCTGGTTGGCGAAATTGCCGACGGCAAGATGCGGCCGCCCCGAGCCATCGTAATCCGCCGCGTCCGCGCCCATTGCGCCGCGAGCCACGCCGTCTTCGCCGAACGCCACGCCGGCGGCCAGCCCTTCTTCGTGAAATTTGCCGTTTCCGAGATTGCGGTAGAGCTTGTTCGGCTGGGTGTCGTTGGAGACAAACAGATCGGGCCAGCCGTCGGAGTTATAGTCGAACACCACGACTCCCAGCGACTTGCTGGTCGCGTCGCCGAGACCTGCTTTATCAGTGATGTCTTCAAACTTCCCGTTGCCGAGATTGCGATAGAGCTTTGCTGAAGCTCCTTTGTAAGATTCCGGAGTGCAGTAGGATTTCGCGGAGCCGTCGAGCGAACACCACAGGTCGCCCTGGGGAGTCCATTGGACATAGTTGCCGACGAAGAGGTCGAGTTTGCCGTCGCGATCGTAATCGAACCAGGCGGCGCTGGAGCCAAACCGGTCATTCCTGAGCCCGCTGTCCTTCGTGACGTCCCGAAAATGACCGCCGCCTTCGTTGCGGAAGAGATGATCGCCATCGAGAGCAGTGATGTAGACGTCGTCGCGGCCATCATTGTCGTAGTCGCCCGCGGCTACTCCCATGCCGTGAATTTCGATGTCGAAGCCGCTGCCGCGCGTGACGTCGCTGAACGAGCCGTTCCCGTTGTTGTGATAGAGGGCCGCTGTCGTGTGGCGTCCGCGAGCAGTCCAGTCCTTCCCGTTAATAAACAGGAGGTCTGGACGGCCATCTCCATCGGCATCGAAAAACGCCACCCCGGATCCCATCGTTTCGGGCAGCCACTTCTTGCCTGTTCGTCCGGCATTGTGGACGAAGCGGATACCGGCATTCGCGGTGATGTCCGTGAAGCGAATGCCCGCGGCCGGACTCTCAGCGCCCCGCGTGAGCGCCTGAGACAGCACGGTCAGGGTGAGTATCGAGAGAACTGATGTGATCGTGTATCGGCTGTCTTTCATTGTTGTCTTCCGGACTGAGCAGGCGCGGCTTTTCTGTCAGGGCCTGGGCGGACTCGTCGGCTTTGAAGCGAAGGAAAAGCTTCTGCTCGCGGTCGGCGAGGTCATTCTGTCTTAGTCCACGGTAGCAGAGCATCAGGTTATAGTGGGCCTGCACGTCTTCGGGATCCACAGCGAGCGTTCGTTCGAAAGCGCGCACCGCTTCGCTGTAATTCCGCTGCAGGAACAGCACGCGACCCAACTGATTCAGCGCGACGCGATCCCGCGGATACTGCCGGGTGCAGGCGGCAAGGCTTTGCAGGGCTCCGTCGTAGTCGCCTGCGGCCTTCTGGATCTGCGAGAGGAAGAACTCGGCGCGCGGCAGATCGGGCTGAAGATGCAGAGCTTTCTCGACGAAGGGACGCGCCCGTTCTGTTTCGCCTTCCTGAATCAGCGCGCGGCCCACATTCAGCCATCCATCGGCATACGACGGATCGGCCTCGGTCACGCGCGTAAAGGCATACTCCGCGCCTTTGAGATCGCCCTGGAGAAGCAGGCCGATGCCCCAATCGTTCCAGCGCTCGCGGTCCTGTTTGCGAATGACCGGCGCCCAATGCGGTTCACCCAGGGCTACCTGCGTCGAAGCCTTCGCGATCGTCACAATCGGAATGTTGGGTACGGGCGCGGAGTCAAACGAATACTCGCGGCTGTCAAACGAGATACCCGCGGATCCCGATTTCGGGACTCCGGCATAAGCGAACTTCGTGAAGTAGTTCGAGAATTTCCGATAATTCAGTTTCGCTTCGAAAGTCACGGGTCCCACGGCATCTTTGGGAATCGTGACGCGGAAGTGGACGGTGTCGTCGGCGCCGGGGGGGATCAGATGGACGTACAGGACGCTGCGAGTCTGCCACGCGTTGCGCTTGTTGATCGGATTCCCCTCGCCGTCCAATTGATAAGACTTATAGAAATGCGCCCCTTTGTCGACAGGTCCCTTGCCACCGTCTTCGACACGTCCGCTCCAGGCAAGAATCCGTCCGTTGGCGTCTTTTGCCTGGAACTCCAGCCAGACGTCGAAACCGTCCACCGTTCCGCCGGGGAAGAAATGCCCGATCTTCTTCGTTCGTACGACGGCGTCGATACGCGCTGTTGAACCAGGTTGCAACGCCACGCCGGGAGCGTTCAGGGGCGCCATGACGCGACCGACGTCGCGAATCGTTACCGGTCCGCTTTGATCCGACTCCTCGCCGACGCCGAACGAGGAATTCAACATCGGGGCTTCTGACGCTCGCCGGCGCATCTGCAACTCGCCTTTCGTGTCCTCGACGGGCGAGGCCGCGAACAGATCGACGGTCATAAAGCCCGATTGCAGGAATTTGATTTCCTGTTCGAGTTGAACGGCGTCGTTATTCACGTAAGGCAAGGCAGTGTTCGCAGCGATGAACCGGTGCGAGTGGATCATGCCGTCATGATTCCCCGGATCGCTGGATTTGACCATCGTCATGTGGCAATCCGCGCACCCCTGCGATTTGGGCGGATAGTAGAACGAACGCGCGCCCTGTCCGGAGACGCCGCTGGCCTGCCAGGAATCGTATTCGTTGAAGCCTCGCAGCCAGCGATAGTGGTTAACCGGTTCGTCCAGATGGACCTTGTGGCAAGCCGAGCAGTATGTCGACGTGTCCTGCTGCATAAACGGCTTCATGAACGTGCGCTTGTGCGGTTCGGGATTGAGGTAGGTAAGGAAATCGCCGACTTTCCGGAGGAGCGGGTTGTCGCTCGACGCGAGACGGTGCAGCGGCGGATACATCAGCGTGAAACCGCTGTTCCCCATGGTGCTGTCTACATGCACGATCGAATGGCATGAAACGCAGCCCAGGCCGTTCTGCGCTTCCGGCGTCTCCAGTTGATCTTTGATCGGGCGGTCGAATCGTCCGTTGAAGAAAACCGCATGGTCGTGGCAGGCGGCGCACCATTTGCTGCCCTGCGTTCCGCTGAGTTCCTGCATGTGCAGAATGGCCGCGCGGTAGAAGCGGTTGTTGAACGACGCCCAGTGGTGCATCGAGCTGTTCCACTGGTCGTAAATATCCTTGTGGCACTCTCCGCAGAGTTTCGAGTCCATGAAGAAGTCTGACGGAATCAGACCTCCCGTATTCGTGCGCGCGGAAGACGGCCAGAAGGGGGACTTCGGCCCGGCGCCTTCCTGGTTCATCGAGAGTGGCGCTACAGGCGGGTTCTCAATCCGGACATCGGGTCGTCCGAAGCGAAAGACGACGGCGACGAGAAGCAGAGTGACAACGAGCGTTCGCGCTCGAGGCACAAGCCAGAGCAGGCCAATGACGGCCAGCGCGATGTGCGCCCACAACGCCACCCGGTGATCGCTGGTGGCGCCGCGCGCGATCAGATAGATGCCGAGCAGGGACGCCGCAGCCAGCGGGATCACTTTCGGGGAACGCCGCCACGCCCAGCAGAGCCAGCCGCAGGCTGCAAGTCCGAGCACCAGGTGAAGGACAATGTTCGCTACATAGAAAAGCGTCGCCGCCGGCAGAGCTGCCACATAGGCGGCATTGAGCAGGGCGAGGACGATGATCCAGAACAATGTACAGAGAGGTTATCGTCCCGCGTCGCGCGGGGCAATAATAGAAACATATTATTGAGTTGGCCGTCTGTCCGGCGGACAATCTCCTGACTGCTTGACAAGGCCCTCCCCAACGTTCCGGCTGCTCGCCGGGCTTGCGATTACGCTGCTCGCGGTAGGCGTGTATTCGGGCTACACATTCGTTCAATTGCGCAGTCTCCGGGCACTGCAGACCCAGACAATCGATCGCGACCGCACGGACACGCTGTTGTTGCTGCGGATTCAGAACGGACTCAACTCGCTGGCGCTTACGATGCGGGATATGCTGGACACGCAGGAGCCGTACCCGCTGACAGCGTGGGAGCCGCAGTTCCGGCGCATCCGGACCGATCTGGAGGATGCGCTTTCCCGTGAAGAGCAGTATTCGCCGGCGGATCGCACGCCGGGCCAGCGGCGTTACCTGGCGGAGTCGTTCCGGCAATTCTGGGACGCGCTGGATCGAATTTTCGATCTTGCGCGGGCAGGGCAGACGGAAGAAGCCCGGACGCGGATCCGCCTGTCGTTGCAGGCGAGGCAGGCGGCTCTCAGCACCGCGGTGGCCCGTTCTCTGATCCAGAACAACGAGAGCGAGCAGACCGCCGCGGCGCGCACGCAGGAACTCTATGCGGGCGTGGAACGGAACGTATACGTGTTTCTGGCCGCCATGCTCGTCGTGATCGTACTGACCAGTTTGTATCTGGTGCAGTACAATCGGCGATTGTTCAGCCAGGTGGCGGCGCTCTCGGAGCGGCGGAGCGAGCTTGCGCAGCAGTTGATTTCGATGCAGGAAAGCACGTTGCGCTCGATCTCGCGCGAGTTGCACGATGATTTCGGTCAGATCCTCACGGCCATCGGGGCAATGCTGCAGCGCGCTGACCGGAAGGCCGGCGATCTCGTCGAGGTACGGGAGATTGTCCAGGCGACGCTCGAAAAAGTACGATCTCTGTCTCACGCGCTGCACCCGGTGTCGCTGGACGAGATTGGCCTCGAAAGCGCGCTGGATGTTTATCTGCCGGGATTTGAACGGCAGACCGGAATCGAAGTCCGGTACGAGAAGACGGGCGAGAGCCGGGAACTGGACCGGGGCGTTTCGATCCACCTTTATCGCGTCATGCAGGAGGCGCTGAACAATGCCGCGCGCCATTCCGCTTCGAAGCGGGTATCCGTGCGGCTGCAGTTCCTCGCCGGCTCCGTGGCGCTCGAGGTTCAGGATCAGGGAGTTGGTTTCAAAAAAGGTGAAAAGCAGGGATTGGGACTGGTTTCGATGCGCGAGCGCGTTGAACTGATGAATGGCCGGATCGAGTTCCTCGACGTTGAAGGTGGTGGAGCCCTGGTCCGCGTCACGGTTCCATGCGCCACGCAGGAGGCCCATGTCTGACGCGAGCGGGATCTCCGTGTTGCTGGTCGATGACCACAGTCTCGTCCGGCGCGGGTTCCGGCGCATGCTGGAAGATGAACCGGATATTCGCGTGGTGGGCGAAGCGAGCGACGGACACGAAGCAGTGGCTGCCGCAGCCGCTCTAAATCCTGACGTGGTCGTGATGGACTTCGCGCTGCCCAGCATGAACGGAGCGGTCGCCGCGCGCCGGATCCGCGATTCGCATCCGAATACGGCGGTGCTGATATTGAGCATGCACGCCGAGCCGAGTTACGTGCGCAACTGCCTCGAGGCGGGCGCGCGCGGTTATCTGTTGAAGAATGCCATGGATCTCGAACTCGTCTCGGCGGTTCGGCGGGTTGCGGCGGGTGAGCAGGTCCTCGATCCGCGGCTTGGCAGGATCGCGGAGAGCGCCGACCAGATTCCCTCGCTCAGCACGAGGGAACTCGAAGTCCTTCAGTTGATCGTGCACGGGAAATCGAATAAAGAGATCGCAGTCGTTCTGGGGCTGAGCGCGAACACAATTGCGGTACACCGAGCCAACATCATGCAGACTTTAGGGATTCACAATACGGCGGAACTGGTCGTCTACGCGATCCGGACGGGACTCGTCAGCATCGCATGACACGGCGGACTCTGCTGGCCGGAGGAATTCCCTGGCTCGCGCGAGCGGCCGACCCGGGTTTGCGTCTGACCGATGTCACGGGATCGGCGGGGATTCACTTTCGCCATAACAGCGGCGCGTTTGGGGCGAAGTACCTTCCCGAAACGCTGGGCCCGGGTTGCGCCTTTCTCGATTACGACGGCGATGGCTGGCTGGACATTCTGCTCGTGAACGGCGCGGACTGGGCTGGTCACAAGCGTCAGCGCTCGACGCTGCAACTCTACCGCAACAACCGAAATGGCACGTTCACGGACGTGACGCAACGGGCCGGTCTCGCCGTTGAGATGTACGGAATGGGCGTTGCCGTGGGGGACTACGACAACGACGGTTTTCCGGATCTGCTGATCACCGCTGTCGGCCAGAACCGGCTGTTCCGGAATACGGGCAGGGGCACGTTTGTGGACGTCACGAGGAAAGCGGGACTGGGCGGGCGGAGCGGATGCAGTACCTCCGCAATCTGGTTCGATTACGATCGCGACGGCCTTCTCGATCTGTTTGTCTGCAACTACGTTCAATGGGCTCCTGAACACGATGTGTTCTGCAGCGTCGACGGGAAAAACAAGTCCTATTGCACGCCCGAGGCGTATCACGGCTCGACGTGCTGGCTCTTCCGCAATCGGGGGAACGGAACGTTTGAGGACGTCACGGCGAAGAGCGGAATTTTCGACACCACGTCGAAATCCCTCGGCGTGGCGATGCTCGATTACGATCGCGACGGCTGGCCGGATCTCTTCGTGGCGAACGACACGCAGCCCAACAAGCTGTACCGGAACCTGCGGAACGGGACATTCGAAGATGTCGCGGTACATGCCGGAGTCGCGTTCAGCGATGACGGGAAAGCGAGGGCCGGAATGGGCGTCGACGCGGCGGATTTCGATAATTCCGGCGCGGCAGGCATCGCGATCACGAATTTCGACGACGAGATGATCGCGCTCTACCGTCCCGCGCACGGCGGCGTCTATTCGGACAGCGCGGTGAAATCCGGCATCGGGCAGGCGTCCCGTTTGCGTTTGGGCTTCGGGTGCGCGTTTCTCGACGCGAATCTGGATGGTTATCTGGATCTGGTTGCGGTCAACGGTCACATTGATGACACCGTTCGAAACATAACGGGTAATCACGGATACGCGCAGCCGCCGCATCTGTTTCTGAACGACGGCAGAGGATCGTTCCGGGACGTCGCGAGCCAGGTCGGCGGCGGCTTCGCGGCTCCGAAGGTCGGACGCGGTCTGGCGTATGGAGATTTCGACCGGGACGGCGATCCCGATATTCTCATCACGACGAACCAGGGACCGGCTTATCTTTACCGCAGCGACGTCACCTCAGGCAATCGTTCGGTGCGGTTTCATCTGCAGGGAACGAAATCGAACCGGGACGCCATCGGAGCGGTCGTCCGCGTAACAACGCCGGACGGCACGCAGTCACGCGTGGTGAAAACGGGATCCAGTTACTTGTCGCAATCGGAACTCGCGGTGACGTTCGGCATCGGAAAGCGGGACAGCGTCAATCGTGTCGTCGTCGAATGGCCGAGCGGCCAGACGCAGGATTTCAGCAATGTGAAAGCAGGCGCGTGGCGATGCGTCGAGGGGCAGAAGTTCGCTGCGGGCGCATAGCCGATTCAGCAGCTACCGGAAGGCCCGCCCCGCACTACACTGACAGGTAGCGATGCAGGGCTCCGACTATTTCGCGCGTCTCGCTCTTCTCGGACTGATTCTGGCTGTCAACGCTTTCTTCGCGGCGTCCGAGGTGGCGCTGCTTTCGGTTCGCGATTCCCGGCTTCGCCATCTCGCGGAAGAAGGGCACCCCGGCGCGAAAATGGCACTGGCGCTGCTCGCTCGTCCGGAGCGTCTGCTCTCCGTCACTCAGGTCGGGGTTACGCTCGCCAGTCTCGGCCTCGGATGGGCGGGCGAGGACACGCTGTACGCGATCCTTCTGCAGGCCTTCCATCCCATACTTACGCCCGCGACGTCATCGATTCTGCACGGCGCCTGTTTTGTCCTCGCATTCCTCGTGATGACGTACGGCCATGTGGTGATCGGCGAGGTTGTTCCGAAGAACCTGGCGATTGAGAAAGCCGACCGTCTGGCCATTACCGTCGCGCCCGTTTTGTCGGTGATCTCCCGGATTGCTTCTCCGTTTGTGACAGCGATCGAGGTTTCGTCCAGCGCCATTTCAAAACTTCTGGGCGTCAGAGCGGGCCATCGCGGCGGAGGCCATTCCTCCGAAGAGCTGAAACTGATCGTCAGTTCGAGCCGCTTCGCCGGTCAGCTGCCGAAGGAACAGGAGGATATTATTCACCACGTGCTGGATCTGGAAGAACTGTCCGTGCGCGAAATCATGAAGCCTCGCCATGACATCGTCTCAGTCCCCGTGACAGCAAGCCTTGACCAGGTACTCGAGGCCATGGTCTCCAGCCAGCACTCGCGTCTGCCGGTCTGGGCGGAGGCTCCCGAGCACATGGTGGGGATCGTCTTTTTCAAAGATATGCTGCGTATCTGGCACGAGCGACGATCCCAGCAGCTTCTCGGGCGCCAGACTCCGCAGTTTGTGCTGCAGCGGATCATGCGGAAACCGCTCATCGTGCCCGAGACCAAGCCACTGACGCAAATGCTGCAGGAGTTCCGTATGCGGCACGCTCACATGGCCCTGATTGTGGATGAGTTCGGAACTGTCACGGGACTGCTCACGGTGGAAGACGTGCTCGAGCAGATCGTCGGCGAAATCGAAGACGAATACGACGAGAGATTGCCCGAACCTGAGGTTCAGCCGGCAGACATGGAGATCGATGGATCGACAAGCATCCGGGATCTCGAGTCGCTTTACGGAATCGAATTGCCCGCAAATGCGGGATTCGAGACAATTGCCGGTTACATGCTGTACAGACTCGGCCACATTCCGGTGACAGGCGAATCCGTGGAATACGAGGACAGGCGCTTTACGATCGTCGCCATGGAACGGAACCGTATCGCCAGAGTGCGCATGGAAAAGACGGCCGTCGCGGCAAGTCAGGGGGAAACGGAAGTTGCTCGGCATTGATCTGAGGGCCGCGCGCTATACATGGACGGCGGCGGTCGTCCTGCTCGCGATTTGCCTGCTCTATCTCATCCGTCAGACGCTGTTCATCTTCGTCATCGCGCTGATGTTCGCGTATCTGCTTTATCCGCTGCTGGACGCGTTCGAGCGCCGGCTTCCCGCAAAGTCGCGCACTCCGGCGCTGACCCTTACATACGTCATCGTGCTCAGCCTGATCGCTGTGTTCGTGACCTTTATCGGCGATCGGGTGGGCGGACAGGCCACTCAGCTTGCCGCGCGCATCAGCGATCCGAATTTCGCAAATCAGGTCCGAAACTGGCAGGTCCTGAATGTGCCGGTGGGAGAGCAGATCGTCCGGCACTACAACGAAATTCTGGCCTTGCTGCCGCAGCTCAGTCTGCGCGTACTGTCAGCTTCGCGGAACCTGATCGACATCATCATCATTCCGATTCTGAGCTTCTTTATTCTCAAGGACGGGCGCGCCATTCGCGATAGTTTTCTGGAACTTCTCGACAGCGGGCGAAAAGCGGCTGAGGATACGCTGCTCGATGCGCACACGCTGATGCTGCAGTATATGCGGGCGCTGCTTTTTCTATGCCTTGCGACCCTGGTGACATTCAGTATCGTCTTCAGCCTGATGGGCGTTCCCTATGCGATCCTTCTGGCCGCTATCGCTTTTCCTCTGGAATTCATTCCATTGGTGGGACCTTTGGCGGCTGCGGTTATCATCGTTGCCGTGAGCGCGTTAAGCGGATATCCCCATTGGCTCGGGATCATCATTTTTCTTGGCGTCTATCGAATGTTTCAGGATTATGTGCTCTCTCCGCACCTGATGAGCAAAGGAGTCGAACTTCATCCATTGCTGGTGATCTTCGGCGTTTTCGCCGGCGGTGAGATCGGCGGCGTTCAGGGGATCTTTCTCAGTGTTCCGGTGCTGGCGCTTATCAGGCTTCTGTGGCACCACCTTCGAAAGCGCCGGGTTATGCTGCGTCGTCCGGTGATGACGACGTGAGGGGCGCACACCGGGTGAAACCAGGATTCGCGGCCGTTCTCGGCTGGCTCTGGTTCGCGCTTCCCGCCACGGCCCACGTGATCAGCATGTCCAGCGGATACGTAACCGTGAACGGAAACCGCGTCGAATACATTCTTCGCATGCCGTCTTACGAAATGACGCATGTCACGGATCCCGCACACTCTCTGCTCGATCACATCAGCTTTTCGAACGGCTTTGAAACGGGCCGCCGCCAGAACCAGGAGTGTCACGACGACCCGGCTTCGAACAGCTATATCTGCGCCGCGAATTATGAGTTTTCCGCGCCCGTCGACCGGCTCGGAGTCGACTGCACGTTTTACGAAGTGACCGTTCCGAACCATATCCACATGCTGCACGCCGAGCGGAACGGGAAACAGGATCAGGCGATCCTCGATTCCTCTTTCTCCTCAGCCACTCTTGCCTTCCGGCCTCCGACCGCATTTGAGGTTGCCGCCGAACAGTCCGGCGCCGGAGCGGTTCGGGTCTGGACCAATGCCGTCCAGCTTCTGTTGCTGATCGCTCTCGCGATCGCCTCGCGGAGTTTCGCGGAGCTGGCTGCTGCCGGCGCGGCTTTTCTTGCCGGAGAGTGCGTGGGAACCCTCGTTATCCTGCATTCCGCGTGGCAACCTTCTACGCGATTCGCGGAGGCTGCGGCTGCTCTTGCGCTCGCCTACCTCGCGATCGAGATCATCGCTTTTCCGAAGTCGGCCGGAAGATGGATACTGGCTCTCGTGTTTGGCGCATTCGAAGGAATGTACTTTGCAACGTTCATCGGTGAATCCGGCTATCGTACTCCGTATGTTCTATCCGGGGCGGCGTTCGCGGCGATCCTGATTCTGCTCCTGTCGGCTTTTGTCGAATATCTGCTGACTCGTGCTCGTTTGAGCGCCCCATACCGGCTGATTCTCTCCCGCATAGCCGCTTCCGCCTTGCTGGTGACGGGATCCACGTGGTTCTTTATTCGTCTGCGCGGTTGATCACAGTTCTTACGCAAAAATGAAGCATGGTTTGTTGAGTTGGATCCCCCGAGCGTTCGATACTCAAAGTGCGGTCGGTCGACTCAGTCGGACGAACCGCTGCCATAATAGCCGCGGGCGCGACCCGCGGTCTGCTGCTGGCGAGAGCCCCGAGGAGGACGGGGCTCTTCGTTTTTCCGCTTCATTCCCGGGCAACTCTGTCCCCGCGCGCCCCCGCTCAAACTGTAACGTTCAAACAGCCTGGCCCTGAAAGTGCGAGTATCGTAGGCATGAGGGGCATATGGTGATTTCATTACGCGGTGTCATTGCCGCGACAAGCTTTCTGGCGATCAGTACAGGAATGAACGCGCAGTCTTTTGAGCGTCGGGCCTCTATGCGAGGGGATGGGGACCGGGGTTCCGGAAAGTGCACAATCGAAGTTGTTGTCGACGGTGCGGCGGATGTGCAGGTCCGGGGCGATTCCGCTATCCTGACAAATCTGAGAGGGCAGCCACCGCAGTGGCGGCGTTTTGAATGCAACGGCGTCATGCCCCCGAATCCCGCCGGATTCCGCTTTCAGGGAATCGACGGGCGCGGCAGGCAGACCCTGATTCGAGACCCGCGAAACGGCGGTTCGGCGGTCGTTCGCATTGAAGACCCGGACAACGGTTCCGAAGGGTATACGTTCGATCTGATCTGGAACGGTGGAGGCGGACCTTACACGAACCAATATCCGCAGCGCCCCGATTTTGAACAGGATCGAGGTCGGGATGGACGCTACGACCGGCGCTTTACAGCAGACCAGGCTGTTCAGGTATGTCAGGACGAAGTCCGCCGGCAAGCAGCCGAACGATTCCGGACTAACGACGTCACTTTCCGCCGTACCAATATCGACGACGGACCTGGCCGCAACGACCGGGTAGTCGGGACGATGGAGGTTCGCCAGCCTTACCAGCCCGATCAGATCCTGAAATTCTCCTGCTCGGTCAATTTTGAAAACGGCCGCGTTCGTACGGCGCAGATCGAGCCGCTGTATTCTGAAGGCGCC
>DASZUZ010000194.1:0-13382 GCA_035547415.1 Bryobacteraceae bacterium
AACGCCGCCTGCGCATCCAGCTCGAAATGGGCGGGAAGAATCCGACGATCGTGCTGGCGGACGCGGACCTGAAGTCGGCGGTCGAAAACGTCGCGAACGCAGCCTTCTTCTCGACCGGCCAGAAGTGCACGGCCACAAGCCGCGCCATCGTTGAGGACGGCATTTACGATCAGTTCGTGGAAGCGCTGGTCGAGCGCACGAAAAAGCTGAAGGTCGGCGACGGCATGCAGCCGGGCATCGACATCGGACCCTGCGTGGACAAAGGCCAGCTCGATACCGTGCTGAAGTACATTGAAATCGGCCGCAAAGAATCGGGTGAGCCGAAGTGCGGCGGCAAGCAATTGACGGGCGGGGGGTACGACAAGGGTTACTTTGTGGAGCCGACGATCTTCGCCGACGTGAAACCCGAGCACACCATCGCTCGCGAGGAGATTTTCGGTCCGGTGCTGGCGATCATCCGGGCGAAAGATTTCGACGATGCCATGCGCATCGCGAACGATATCCCGTACGGCCTGTCATCGTCCATTCAGACCACCAACCTCTCTCGCGCGCTCGACTATGTTTATCGCGCCGAGGCCGGTCTCCTGACGATCAATCTGCCCAGCGCCGGCGTCGAGTATCAGTTGCCTTTCGGCGGCACGAAGGACTCCAGCTTCGGCCCGAAAGAGCAGGGGCCCGCGGCTCTCGAGTTCTATAGTGACTACAAGACGGTCTATCTGAAGTACTGAAAAGCAAACGACAATGCATCTGGGACAGATTCGGCACGACGGCGCCGTTATAGCCGCGATCTTTGAGGGGGGATCGGCGCGTCCGATCCCGGCTCACACGCTTTGCGACCTCATCAACCGCGCCGATGTGGAAATGACGCCGGTTCACGAACTCGCTTCCCGCCTGGCGAGCCGTCATCCGGTGGCGGCGACACCGGTCATTCCGATTTTTCCGTCTGAAGTGTGGGCATCCGGCTGTACCTACGAAACCAGCGCGGCGTTCCGGGATGGCGAAACCGTGGAAGTCGACAAGGGTACGCGGGAGGGCATGTATGCCTATGTTTATCGCGAGCCCAGGCCGGAGATCTTCTTCAAGGGCACCTCGCGCGTTTGCGTGGGTCCAGGCCAGTACATCGGGATCCGGTCCGACTCGAAGTTCACCGCGCCCGAGCCCGAGTTGGCGGTCGTATTGGGAAAGCGCGGCAAAATCGTCGGCTACACGCTGGCGAATGACGTGTCGGCATGGGACATTGAACGGGAAAATGCGTTGTATCTGCCGCAGTCGAAAGTCTACTCGGCCTGCTGCGCGTTAGGCCCGGTGATGGTCACGACCGACGAGATCACGGATCCTTACAAACTGCAAATGACGTGCGAGATTCTGCGCGGCGATGAAGTGCGGTTCTCGGGATCGACTTCCACGGCAAAGCTGCACCGGAAGATCGAAGATATTGTCGATTATCTGACGCGCTCGAATCCGGTTCCGGCAGGTTCCGTGCTCTGCACCGGGACGGGAATCATCGTCACCGAAGAAGTCGCGCTGGCGCCCGGAGACGTGGTGCGAATTCGCATTCCCGAAATCGGAGAACTGGCGAACACCGCGGCTGTTGTGTAAGTTGCTTGAATCGAAGGACCGCACGGGATCTCCTGTGCGGTCCTTTGTTTTCAGAACCGGTAGAACTTATGCCGGCAGGCGCGGCAGCGGAATGGCGCGATAAAGAAGAGCCGCAGGAATTCCTCGACAACACCCTTCCGGTTCGCGCGCCGCACGTCCACGGAGGTGCAATTCGGACAGAAGCCGAATTTTCCGGCGAACTTGCTGACATCGCGCGCCTCTGACCGAATTACGCCGTTCGGCGACTCAAGGTGAAACTGCGGATGCAGTGGCATCGCGGGCGAAGGAGACGCCGGAGCGAGCTGGAACCCCGGAACGGCCGCCGCCAGAGTTCTTTCGAGCTGATTGACCACGGAGTCGACCTTCTTCCCGGCAACTTCGGACGAATCCCGCATTCTCGACAGAGTTTGCGACTGGAGCGCGGATATCTCTTCGAGAGACTCGATTCTCTCGGTCAGTTGCTCACTCAGCACAGCCGTGCTTTCTTCGATGACGCGCTGGCCCATTTCGCGGAAGTCGCTCACGAGCCTCGATTCCAGCTTCTGCATGTGCTCGCCGACCTGGTTCTCAATGAGCGAAGGCAGCTCGCTTTTCAACTTTTCAACACGCTGACGGGCAATCTGCCCAGCCCGCTGCCGCGTCGAGACAACATCTCGCAGCGGATTCGGTCGTGATCCCGAACTGTTACGCGGCCGGCGCATGAACCTGGGGAAACCCTCCAAATAATTGTATCTTGATGGACCAGAACCTGTGTCAACCATCTAGCAATAGTGTGGTTGATAACGGCCTGGAATTTCATCAAACGAACCCGCCTTTACCGCCTACCGGTTCTAGTACACGAAAAATCTATGGATTTACTAAGGATTGGGGCGGCTGACGGGATTCGAACCCGTGACGTCCAGAACCACAATCTGGCGCTCTACCAACTGAGCTACAGCCGCTCAAGGGAGTAAAGCCATTGTAGCATTCTGTCCGTTCAACGCCGGCCCCCACCGTGCGCGCCGCCTCCGGGAGCCGCGTGGCCACCGCCACCCCCACCGCCACCTCGAAAGGAGGGCGCGGGCCGACCGCCGCCGCCTCCCCGAAACGAGGGGGCCGAGGGAGCGCTTCGGAAGCTGGGTTGAGAAAACCCGCCCCCGCGGTTGTAAGCTGGCCCGCCATAAGACGGGCTCGTTTCTCGCTGTCTCACGGTCGGCGGGGCTACCTGGAGCGGGCGAGCCGGGCCGCCGTAATATCCACGCGAACCACCCATACTGGGAGCGGGAGAATACCGCTGCTGGGGCTGCTGCGGAGCGCTGAACTGGCGGCCCGAAGGGGCCGACCCGAATTGCCTTCCGGGCGCCACTGAATTGGGCGAGCGTTCGGGAGCCGCGGATCCAAACTGCCGGCCGGGCATTCCGGAACCGAACGAGCGCTCGGGCGAACTCCCCTGTCCGCCTCCAAACCGCTGCCATCCTGCCGCCGGAGCCTGGCGCGCTCCCGGATTCTGAAAGGAGCCCGGACTGCGCGGCGCTTCGGCGAACCGGCTATTCGGCGTACCTCGTGCCCCGGCGCCCTCAGTCTGAAATCCCCGGCGCTCGAACGCCGAACGCACCGCAGCCTGCTGTTGCGCGAAAGGAGTCCTTTGCGCCACGCCGCCCGAAGGCGTCATGCGGCTGAAAAATCGCTGATTGCTGAAATTTCCGCGAGGACCGGCAGTCACGGCAGCCCGGTTTGTAAATGCCAGATGACTGCCATTCGGCGTCATCGGAACAGCGCCGCGAACGAGCGACGCCTGCTGCAGCTGCGCCCGGTCGATGGCAACAGGGCTCCGGAAATTACCGCGCTGAAAGTCGGCCGCCGTCACCGCCGTCACGCCATTTGTGAACCGCGAATTCCGGTAAATGTTCGTGATGTTCGTGTTGTGGACGATGTTGATGTTATTGAACACCGTGTTTCGTCCACCGCCCCACCAGCCCCGCCCATACCAGGGATGAAAGCGTTCATAGGGAGCCAGTGGAACCCAGCCGACATTTCCAAAACCGAATCCGACACCGAAGCCGCTCCCGAATCCGACGAAGCCGACCAGCGCCGGCCTCCACCAATAGTGGTGATAACGGGCGCCGGGGAACCAGGACCAGCCAAATCCGGTCCTGTAATACCAGGATCCGTAATGAAACGGCGCCCAGCCCCAGGGATCGTAGTCGACCCAGGTCCATCCGTAATAGTCTTCCCAAACCCACTGGCCGTTCCGATACGGTGCCCACGTCGCGGGCACATTCGGAGCCCATACGTTCCCGTAAGCGGGATCGTATGACCAACGGCCGTAGTTATCGAGATCTTCCGCGCCATAAACGTCCTGGCTCACATAGCGCGGCGACTGCGCCCTCGAAAGGTACGTGTCGCGCTGGTCATTCCATGTGTCCCACTGGTCCGGCGCGGGAGCATAGACATCCTGAAACTCCGGATCGTTCGGGTCCCCTCTGACCATCATCATGTTGCCTTCGCGGATGCGTTCCGTGCCTTTTGCGGTAGCAACTTCCACCTCTCCGTGCCGCACCGTAATGCGCGTCGAACCATCCGGGGCTGCTTCCACCCGGACGGCGGACAGCCCCGCGGGGCGTACCGCGACCAGAGGCGTGCTGATTTCCGTCTGCGCATTGCCCTGACGCAACACACGGTAAGTAATCAGGCCACGGGACAACTGCAACTGATATCGATTGTTGTCGAGATTCGCAAGCCGGATCTCTGAGTCGCCGGCAACACGCAGGAAATTCGCGTAATCGAGCTGGATTTCCGCCGTTCCGTCGGTGGCCACGGAAATCGAATCGGCCGCCATGAGAGGGGCATTCACCGCCGCGGCAACCCAGTCGCCGGAATCGCCGCGCCGTACTGACGCGTCGCCGCTCACCACGCTGATGCGCGCCACGGGGCGGCCCGGTTCATCGGGCGCGGCGTCACCCTGGTCCACTGGCGCCTGCGAATCCGGAGCCGCCGGAAACTGCTGACTGAAGACCACCGCCGCGATCGTGATTCCGAACAACGCCAATCTGGTTAGCCGCATAAGCATCGATCCCCCCGTTGTAAAGCAACCCTGCCGCCAAACGCCAACCCGTTCATTCACCTGAGGTTGCTCGCTGAAACAGCGGAACGGCGGATGGTTGAAAACCACCAGCCTGCCTGCTTTGGACCAACCTTTTTCACGCCTGAGCTATCCTGACAGGCATTGGCCTCCTCACGCCGCCCGGGGCCGGATCCCATGAACGCAACTCTCCTGATTCTCACGATGGCAACTCTGACCGAAACTCTCGCCGCGCAAACCATACGCTACACCGTTCGCTTTCCCGACCCGAAGAACCACTATGTAAAGGTCGAAGCGCGGCTGCCGTCGGGAGGAAAGACGTCCATCGAGTTGTTCATGCCGGTCTGGACGCCCGGGTCATATCTGGTCCGCGAGTACGCGCGAAATGTCGAAGACGTCAGCGCCACCGCTCCGCAGGGTAGTGTTCTCCCGGTCGGGAAGACCCGTAAGAATCGCTGGCGTATTCAGACCGGCGGCGCGAACGAAGTCCTCGTCTCGTATCGCGTGTATTGCCGCGAAATGTCCGTCCGCACGAATTGGGTCGAAGATTCCTTCGCGCTGCTCAACGGGGCCGCGACCTTTATGACGCTGCCCGAAGCGCAGCACTTTGCCCACGACGTTCGTCTGGAACTGCCTGCGGCGTGGAAAACCACGATGACCGGACTGTCCGAAGCGCCCGACGGACAAGCGCACCATTACATCGCGCCCGATTACGACACACTGGTGGACTCGCCGATCATTGCGGGCAATCCGGTCATCCACCGGTTCGACGTCGATGGCATCCCTCACTATCTGGTCAACCAGGGCGAGGAGAGCATCTGGGACGGCCCGCGCTCGGCCGCTGATGTCGAGAAGATCGTCCGGCGCTATCGCGCGATGTGGGGTTCCCTTCCCTATCGGAAATACGTCTTTCTGAATCTGATCACCGAAGCCAGCGGCGGCCTGGAACACCGCAACTCCGTCTGCGTGATGACGAATCGCTGGGCGACCCGAACCCGCCGAGCTTACGTGAACTGGCTCAGCCTCATCTCCCACGAATACTTCCACGCCTGGAACATCAAGAGACTCCGGCCCGTGGAACTGGGACCCTTCGATTACGAGACCGAAAATCCGACCAGAAGCCTTTGGGTGTCGGAGGGATTCACCGATTATTACGGCTCGCTGACAGTCCGCCGCGCGGGGCTTTGCACGATTCCCGAGTACCTGGGCGGCGTCACGGAGGGTCCGCAACCCAATCGGACCGGCGGTCTGTCGGGAATCATCGCCGGTCTGCAATCGACGCCCGGCCGGCTCGTCGCGTCCGCCGAGCAATCGTCGTACGATGCCTGGATCAAGCTTTATCGCCCGGACGAAAACACGAACAATACTTCGATCAGCTATTACACGAAAGGCGCGGTGGTGGGCTGGCTGCTGGATGCGCGCATCCGCCATGCCACGAACGGCGTAAAGTCGCTCGACGACCTGATGCGCCTCGCGTTCGAGCGGTACTCGGGCGACCGCGGCTTCACGCCGGAGCAGTTCAAGACCACCGCCGAAGAGGTCGCAGGGACGTCTCTGCGCGAGTTTTTCCGGCGCTCGGTTGAATCCACCGAAGAACTCGATTATTCCGAAGCGCTCGACTGGTTCGGACTGCGGTTCCGGCAGCCGCCTCCGAACGCCACTAACAACGCACAGCAGAAGAAAGGCTGGCTGGGAGCCGAGACGCGCGCCGACAACGGGCGTCTGGTAATCACCCGCGTACCCCGCGCAACGCCGGCTTTCGAAGCGGGACTGAGCGTCGAGGACGAGATTGTCGCGATCGACGATTTCCGCGTCCGCGCGGACCAGTTAGCCGCGCGGCTCGAGAACTATCGGCCGGGCGACAAAGTGTCGGTCCTGGTTGCCCGGCGCGACAAGCTGAAACGCATCGAATTGACGCTGGGCGAGGAACCCGCAAAGAAGTGGCAGCTCGAAATCCGCCCGGATGCAACACCGGAGCAGAAACAGCATCTGGAAAGCTGGCTCGGGGGCTAGTCGGGGTGACCCGCGCGATTACTCGCGCGAAGACTTATTCGCGGTCCGCTGGCTCGTCGCCGCGGCGGCGTTTGCGGCCTGCATATTGCGCCAGCGCTTGAAAGTAAATACCTCTTTTCTTTTTCGAAAGCTTGCGAAATTGAGGCGGCAATATTCGCAGCGCAGGCGCTTTGCTCCCAGGAATATTTTGAGCCCCGTGAAGAAGGGCGGCTCGTACGTCTTCCCGGTCCATCCGTTCAGGTCCATCCGGTAGCACTGCGGGCAGCGCGCGTAGCGGAGATCCGACAGGATGACCGTGCGCATGACAAATCGCGTCTTGCAGTCGAGGCACCGAAGCGGGGAGACAAACCACAACTTCCTTAGTTTTTCGCTGAAGTCGCGCGTCCGCGAATCCCGGAGGAACCGGCTGCCGCACTTCGGACAGGCTAGCGACATATCGTCATCGGCTGGCCGCCGCCAGGCGCCGCCCGGATATGTCGCGGTCGACAAAAGCGCGAAACGCCGTCGTGATCTTTTGCCGGACGTGGCCGGATTGTCTCAGTTGGCGGCCCGCGATTTCGCGTACGGGCAGCAGATCTCGCGTGGTCGAGGTGATGAACACCTCGTCGGCGGAATACAGGTCATCCGGGTAGAGGCTCCGTTCCATAATCCGCACGCCATCGGCCTGACCCTGTTCCAGCAGAACCTCGCGTGTAATGCCAGGCAGACAACCATCCGCCAGTGGCGGCGTGAACACATCCGAACCGCTGGCCACAAATATATTGGCCGACGTACATTCCGCGACCTGCCCCCGCTCGTTCAGGAGCACCACTTCGTCATAGCCCTGTGATTGCGCCCGCTCCGCCCACGTCAGATTCTGACCCCACGACAGAATCTTGGCGCCGGCGAATTCATTCGCCGCGAAGCGCGCATTCGGTTGAATCCCCAGACGCACACTCTCCCCCCATTCCTTCGAATCGGCCGTCAGCGCGATCAAGTCAGTTCCCGACTCCGCGCCCGGCCCTTCCCACATTCCCCCGCGGTTCCTCACCACCACGACCCGGCAGGTACAATCCGGCCGGCCATTCGCTTCGATGAGGCGGAGAACGTCGCGCTCCACATCGGACGCTTTCGCCGGCATCGATACATTCAGTAATCTCGCGTCCCGCTCCATGCGCGCCCAGTGCCGTTCCCACGCGAAGGGGACACCCCGCGCTATGCGGAGAGTGGTGAACACGCCCCATCCGGCCAGGAGCCCGATCTGCCCGGCGAAAAGAACCGGCGTACCGGAATCCAGAATTCGGCCATTATGGAGAAAATGCGCGTGAATTGCCATCTGAAAACGAGTTTATTTCATCATGGCATCGCGTTTCGCTTTAAATTCCGTTCCCGGCTTCCACTCGGGCCAGGTATCGGACTGAGCCACACGATATCCGACTTCAAAGAGGGTTCGAAGGTCCTCCACGCCACCCGAGAGATCCCAGTCGGGCTTCACCTCATCAGACGGCTTATGATAGTCGTGTTCCGTATATTCGTTTCGTTTCATCTGGCCGTAACCAGCCGGTTTTCCAATGAAGTCGACTCCCGCGTCCGGATCGAGCGCGGGTACTCCCTGCTTTGCGAACTCGAAATGGTCTGAGCGATAGAAGAAGCCTTTTTCGGGCTCGGAGTCGCCGACCGCAACCCGGCCCTGATTGCGCAGCACATCTCTGGTGACGTCATCCAGGGTGGAATTGCCGAGTCCGACGAGCACCAGATCCTTTGTTTTTCCCCAGGTGTTCAGGCCATCCATGTTGATATCGGCAAGGGTTTTCTTCAGGGGATACAGAGGATTCTCCGCATAGTATTCGGCGCCCAGCAATCCCTGCTCTTCGGCTGTTACCGACAGGAAGAGTATCGACCGCTTCGGAGCCGTCGACAACTTCGAGTAAGCGCGCGCGATTTCGAGCAACCCGGCGCTGCCCGACGCGTTATCCGCGGCGCCGTTGAAGATCTGATCGCCCTTCAGGGAGGGATCTTTTCCGAGATGATCCCAGTGCGCGGTATAAATCACGTACTCATCTTTGTGAGCCGGATCGCTGCCCTCGAGTTTCCCGATCACGTTGTGGGAATCGATGCGCCGCAGCGTGTTCTCGATCCGGAAACTTGCGGACGCACCCGACAGGGTAACCGGAGAGAAGGTCTTCTGCAGCGCCTGCTTCTTGAGCGCCGTCAGATCGAGGCCCGCCATGCGGCATAACCGGTTCGCCTTGTCGTAAGTGATCCAGCCTTGCACGGGCACTCGTCCGGCATTGTTGTCCGGACGCTGAATATCGAAGTTCTCGCCGCCCCAACTGCCGGAAACGACTTCAAAGGGGTAACCGGCGGGTCCGGTCTCGTGAATGATAATCGCCGCCGCCGCGCCCTTCTGCGAAGCGATCTCGTACTTGTAAGTCCAGCGGCCGTAATACGTCATGGCGCGGCCCTTGAACATATCCGGATCGAGCTTCGAAGGGTCTTTCGGATCGGGAATCTGCGGGTCGTTGATGAGCATCAGGATCGTCTTACCCTTGACGTCCACGCCCTTGTAATCGTCCCATCCATATTCGGGAGCGACGACGCCGTAACCCACGAACACAACATCGGAGTTCTTCACGTTGACTTCCGGCGTATATCGACTGGAAATGGCGATGTAATCCTTCCGGTTTTCCAGCGGCAGCTTCTTACCCTTCACACTGACGGCCACATCCGGCTTCGACGTGATGCCGGCCAGTGGAACGTTCTGCAGATACGAGCCATTCGGATTGCCCGGTTTCAGCCCGATCTGCTGAAACTGCTGCTGCATGTAGGCGATGGACTTCTCTTCGCCAGGGCTTCCGGGCTTGCGACCTTCGAACGCATCCGACGACAGCGTTTTGATCTCACCGAGCAGCGACTCCGCCGAAATGGCGTCGAGCGACGGCTGGAGGCTGACCTGTTGCCGCGGGCCGCACGATGCCAGCAGGAACGGCAGAACAAGCGCTGTTTTCCTCATGATCTTTATGTGCTTATTATCGCAGCGCGCTCTGCTAGTTTGACTTTCAGAGGGGAGCGTTGGTTAATTGTAAATTGATGAACTCTTTAAGGCAACGGTTCGCCGCTGCAATTGAAGAGAAGCCAACAAAGATCTATACCAGTACCGCCTTCACAATATTTCCCTTGACATCAGTCAACCGGAAATGCCGGCCCTGAAACTTGTAAGTCAGTTTCGTGTGATCGATGCCGAGGGTGCGCAGAATGGTCGCGTGGAGGTCATGCACATCCACCGGGTCGCGGACGATGTTGTAGCTGAAATCGTCGGTTTCACCAAGCGTGAGCCCGGGCTTCACGCCGCCGCCCGCCATCCAGATGGTGAAGCAGCGGGGATGATGGTCGCGGCCGTAGTCGTCCGCCGTGAGCTTGCCCTGGCAGTAAACGGTTCGGCCGAATTCCCCGCCCCAGACCACGAGCGTGTCTTTCAACAAGCCACGTTCCTTCAAGTCCTGGACCAGGGCCGCCGAGGCCTGGTCGGTATCGCGCGACTGTCCCTGGATCTGTTTCGGAAGATTGGTGTGCTGGTCCCATCCGCGATGGAAGAGCTGAATAAAGCGCACGCCGCGTTCGGCCAGCCTGCGCGCCAGCAGACAGTTTGCGGCGAATGTGCCGGGCTTGCGCGAGTCGGGCCCGTAGAGTTCGAAGGTCCGCTCGGATTCTTTCGAGAGGTCGGTCAGTTCGGGGACCGAGGTCTGCATCTTGTACGCCATTTCATACTGCGAGATGCGGGTTGAAATCTCGGGATCGCTGTACTCGCGCAGGTTTTCGTCGTTCAGGGCGGCGAGATCGTCGAGGAAACGGCGGCGCATGGCGCCATCGATTCCAGGTGGGTTTGACAGGTACAAAACGGGGTCGCCAGCCGACCGAAACTTGACTCCCTGATACTTACTGGGCAGAAATCCGCTTCCCCAAAGCCGATCGTAAAGGGGCTGGTCGGCCATGTTTCCGGACCCCTGCGAAATCATCACGACGAAGGCGGGCAGTTCCTTGTTCTCGCTGCCCAACCCGTAAGCCAGCCAGGAGCCGATGCTCGGACGTCCGGCGAGCTGGAAGCCCGTCTGGCAGAACGTGACGGCGGGGTCGTGGTTGATCTGCTCCGTATTCATCGATTTGATGAAGCAGATGTCGTCCACCACTTTCGTCATGTGCGGCATCAGTTCGCTGACCCATGCGCCCGACTGACCGTACTGGCCGAATTTGAAGATCGACGGCGCAACCGGGAAACTCGTCTGCGTCGCGGTCATACCGGTGAGACGCTGGCCCTGCCGGATGGAATCGGGCAACTCGGTGGAGCGCAGATTCGCGAGTTTGGGTTTGTAGTCGAAGAGTTCCATCTGCGACGGAGCGCCCGACTGAAACAGATAGATCACCCGTTTCGCGGTCGGCGGAAACTGCGTTGCGGTTTCCGCATTCAGCAGAGATGCCAAAGCGGCCGTGCCGGTCGAAGTACGAAGAAACTCACGTCGGTTCATTGCAGGGTCACCGTTTCGTCCAGATTCAGGATGAGGCTCGCGACGGTCGCGTAGGCCGCGAGTTCATCCGGGTTCAGCGAAGCATCGCGCGGAGTATCGCCCTCGGAGAGCAGCTTCAACGCGGCCGAAGGATCGCTGTGAAACCGGTCGAGGTTATAGCGATAGCTGTTCAGCAGGATCTCGCGCTCGCGATCGCGGGGCAACCGCGAGGTGGCTAACCGGAATGCGAAAGCGATCCGGTCCGCCGGAGACGCGCCGCCTTCTTTCATCATTCGCCGCGCCATCACGCGGGACGCCTCGAGGAAAGTCACGTCATTCATCAGATCGAGAGCCTGGAGCGGCGTGTTGGTTCGGGTTTCCCGAACGGTACAGGCCTCGCGTCCGGCCGAATCGAAGTTGACCATCATGGGCGGCGGCGAAGCGCGTTTCCAGAACGTGTACAGACTGCGGCGATAAAGGCCTTCCCCTTTATCCTGCTTATAATCTTCGCCACCCGAAAGCTCCTTCCAGAGTCCCGCGGGCTGGTACGGCTTCACGGACGGCCCGCCGATCTTTTCCACCAGCAAGCCGGAGACGGCGAGCGCCTGATCGCGGACCGCTTCCGCCGGGAGACGGAAACGCGGACCGCGAGCAAGGAGCCGGTTCTCCGGATCGCGCTGGATCAGTTCGGGCGATGCCTTCGAAGACTGCCGGTACGTGGCGCTCATGACGATCGTCTTCTGCAGCGCCTTCATGTCCCAGCCGGTGCGGACAAATTCAGTGGCCAGCCAGTCCAGCAGCTCCGGGTTCGTGGGCCATTCGCCCTGCGATCCGAAGTCTTCCACGGTCTTCACGATGCCCGTTCCGAAGTACATCTGCCAGAAACGATTCACTGCCACGCGAGCGGTCAGCGGATTCGCCGGGTCCACAAGCCAGCGCGCGAAGCCGAGGCGGTCGTTCGAGGCTGTCTTCGGCAATGGCGGCAATACGGCCGGCACGCCACGCCCGACCTTTTCGCCCGGGTGATCGTACGCGCCGCGCTTCAGAAGAAACGTCTCACGCGGCGTGGGCATCTCCTGCATCACCATGACGGTCGGAACGCCGTCCTCGTAGCGCTCGCGATCATCCCGCAGTTGCAACAGGCTCTTCCAGGCATCCTGAACGGGAGCCGGGGCGAACCGATCGAGCCAGCAGAGACGAATCTTGTCCCGCTGCGCTTCAGTGCGCTTCGACGGATCCATCGCGGCAATCTCCCCGACCGACTGGGGCAGCGCGAGCACGGCAACCTCGGCCGGCGGCAGCGCCTTTCCGTAAACCCGCACATTGCGGATAGCGCCGTGGAACCGGTTCGCGGGACCAGCGCCGCCACCGATACGGAAGGGCTCCTTTACCGCGAAGTTCTGGTTGATCTGGTCCAGATTGACTTTCAGAGGTCGCTCCACGCCGTCGACGTAAATCTTCATGCCGTCCGCGAAACGCGAGCCATCATAGGTGAAGACGACGTGCTGCCAGCGATTGAGCGCAATGGGATCGCGCGTTTCGACGCGTCCGGAATCGTCCAGCCAGCGAAGAACCAGGTTCACCTGCACCTTGCCGTCTTTGAGCAGCATGCTGATGCCGGGACCTTCCGGCTCGTCTTTCGCGCGGGCCAGAATCGCGCCGTCGGGAGAGGACGGATTGATCCATGCCGAGAGCGTGAACTTGTCGTAAAAACCAAAATTCGCGACGTTGCCACCGTCGATCACCGTTTGACCGTCGAATGAGGCAGACGCCGGAAGGAGGTCGGCTGCCAGATGCCGCGGTTCGGCCCATTCCGTATTCGCCGCGGCTGTCTTCTCCCACGAATGCTCGCCGGCTATCGCCTGAGAATTGAGTAAAGCGAACTTCTTCTCCGCCGCCGCAATGTCCGCATCGAACTGCTTCAGGCGCGCCTGCTCTTCGGTGGTCGGCGCCTTGATCAGCGGCGGCGAGTTCCCGAACTTCTGGGCATTGCCCCGTTCGGGAATGTTGTCGAAGTACGCGTAAAGCTGATAAAACTCCTTCTGCGCGATCGGATCGTACTTGTGGTCGTGACAGCGCGCGCAGCCCACCGTCAGTCCCATGAAAACCGTGGACGTCGTGTCGACGCGGTCCACCACGTACTCGACCGCGTACTCTTCCGGAACGATGCCGCCTTCCCCGTTGCCGCGATGGTTCCGATTGAAGCCGGAGGCGATGCGCTGATCGAG
>DASZUZ010000195.1:0-9844 GCA_035547415.1 Bryobacteraceae bacterium
CCCAGTTCGCGGGAAGATAGCCTCGCCGCGCCTCCAGCACAGTCACGTGAAAGCTGAGCGCCGCGACCAGTGCGCGGCCGAGTCCTCCGGTCGCGGGCCGCACCACGAAGTTCTTCACGTGCGCGAGATGAAGAGCGCTCAGAACGGCGAGTAACAGCAGGAGCAACGGCGCAATACGCGCGAACCGCAGCCGGTAGAAATCGCGCACGCTGACGTTGGAGAGCGATCCCCACCGCCGCAGCGCGGTGGTCGTGATGAGAAAGCCGGAAATCGCGAAGAAGATCTGGACGCCGCGCTGCCCGTTCCAGACCAGGGAAGATACCAGTTGCTCCGGAAGGCCCGCGCTGTAAGGCACTTTCGCTCCGCGCAGGCGCATGTTGACGTGGTTCATCAGAACCAGGAAGATCGCGAGACCCCGGAGGAGGTCTATCCCGTCAAGTCGTTGCCAGTTGCGGGATGCGCTCGATTGCCCGGCCCGGATCATGGCTCATTGTAAGAGAGGCCGCGTTCCGCCGCGCGCGACCCCGCTTCGCGTTCGGCAAATCCAAAAAATGATGAGGGAATTCCTCACCCGATGTCGTGTTATCAGGCGACGGGAATTCACTCACGATGTTCAGTAACTCAATCAAGCTATTACTTTCCGCTTCTATTGTCTGCGCGACAGTGAACGCGGCCACCATTTTCAACTTCGATACCGACAACCCGGGCGCCGTCACAACCTTCACCGACACCGTGAACGGCCTCTCTGCCACGTTCTCGAGTTCCGCCGACCCGGGCGGCTTTGTCATCTATCAGACCGACGTCTTCGATACTCTCACCGGCAATGTCCTCGGCGAACCCGGCCCCGCGGGCATGGATAACCTCGCGCTCGATATCCACTTCGACAAGGAACTGTCCGCCATCACGCTCAACTTCGTCACCACCGACTTCAACACGCCGTCCCCCTTCACGCTGACGGCTTATCGGAACTCGACGCTGGTCGGGTCGAATACCCTCCCCGGACAGTTCATCCCCGGCTTCACTTTCCCGGAGGGAGAAATCGCTTTTGCCGGCGGGCCTTTCAACAACGTGATCCTCACTTCCACCGCCACCGACTTCGCGGTGGACAACATCGCCGTAGCCGCAGCCACCGCGCCTGAACCAGGAACCCTTGTCCTGGTGGGCGCCGGCCTGATGATTGTCGGACTGGCCGGCCGGGCCAGGCGTCGCAACGTCCGCGGCTAGTCGCGGGCCTCCTCTTTGAATCCAATTCCTCCCGAGAGAAAGAACCAATGAAAACTGCAACTCAAATCGTTCGTTCCGCGAGCGTCCAGACCGCTGTCTTCTCGCTCTTTGCTCTTTGCGCCGTCACTCTGGCGCAAACAACTCCAACCATCCTGCCTCTGCTGCCGCCTTCCGTTTCCACGGTGCCGCCGAACGGTGATGTCAACCCGTACGGCGTGGTATTCGCGCCGAAAAACGTGCCGGCTGGCCGCGGGCTCCATGGCGGAGATATTCTCGTCTCCAATTTCAACAATGCCCAGAATCTGCAGGGCAGGGGATCGACAATTGTCCGGGTCGACCGCACGGGCGCCGTTTCCACCTTTTACACCGCTTCCTCCTCGCGAGTCGGGATGACCGCCGCGCTCGGTGTCCTCTCCGACGGACTGGTGCTCGCCGGTAACCTGCCCACGGCCGACGGGACATCCGCGACCGTACAGCCCGGCCAGTTGTCCGTGCTCGATTCCTTCGGCAACTTCCTCGGCACGTTCGGCACGCTCGCCACCATCGACGGACCCTGGGGAATGGCCATTCGGGACATCGGAAATGGAACCGCGGGAACAGCCAATGTGTTCGTGTCGAACGTTCTGAGCGGAGTCGTCTCACGGTTCGACGTGAATTACACCGCCGCCAGCATCGGAGCGACAGCCCTCGTGCTTGCGGACAATTTCAATCACCGGACGGACCCCGCGGCGCTGGTTCTCGGCCCCTCGGGACTTGCCTACAACGCTCCCAATGACACGTTGTACGTCGCGTCTTCCAGCGACAACGCCGTGTACGCGATTCCGGCCGCGACCGCGCCCCACAGCGCGCCGGTGGCGCCGACACTCGTCTTCCAGGATTTCACGCACCTGCACGGGCCGCTCGGTTTGCAGATTCTGCCGAACGGGCACTTTCTCATCGCGAACAGCGATGGCTCGAACGCGGATCCGAATCAGCCGAGCGAACTGGTCGAATTCACGTCCACCGGGCAATTCATTGCGCAGATGACCCTCGACCCCAATAACGGAGGAGCCTTCGGCGTGGGCGTAAGTAACCTGGGATGGGGCGCCGTCCGAATCGCCACCGTCGACGACAACACGAACCGGCTGAACATCTCGACCGCCGTGATTCCATGAACTAGAGACGCCGGAAAGCGGGCCGCGGATCCGACTTCAAAGCGGCCCCACTTTCTTTAAGCATTGCCTCGCCCTCCTTCACTCGCCCGAGAGCTTTCAGACACTCCCCGTAGGCGCCTCTGATCTCCGCCGTCTCCCACTCCGGCAAACGGAACGGTTCATGCGCCGCAGACTCCGCCGCCTCACGCAGCAACGGTTCCGCATCGCTTGCCTTGTGTTCCGCGACCAGCGCCCTCCCCAGTCGAGCCTCGGCGGACAGGATCGAGGGATGCCCCGCCCATAATCTTCTCTTTCGGATATCGAGAGCATCCCGGTACAGCCGTTCCGCTCCCGCCGCATCCCCCTGGAAGAGCCGGTCGTCGCCGGCTTCGATCAGTGAGTTGGCAAAAGCCGGTGTGCCATCACCGCCCAGTTTGCGCCGGATTTCCATCGCCTCGTCCGCATATCGCTCCGCCCCCGCATAATCGCCCCGGTCGAAATGGAGCACTCCGAGATTTGCGATGATCTGCGCGCCGGGCCATGTTGCGCTTGCGTTCGTCTCTTTCAGGAGGTCGAGGGCACGTTTGTAAAATGCCTCCGCGCTCGTATAATCGCCCTTCGCCTGCAGCACCCGGGCCCAGTTATTGATCGATCCCGCCAGTCTCGGGTTGTGCGGCCCGAGTTGCTTCTCGTTGATCGCCAGAGCCTCTTTCAGAAACGGTTCCGCATCCTGCCACTCGCCTCGTTCGAGCAGCACGTACCCCAGATTGTTGAGCGAGTACGAAAGATCCGGGTGCTCCGGACCGAATATCGCCCGACGTACCGCCAGCGCCGCCCGCAGCTTTGTCTCAGCCCCGAACAGATCGCCGCGGTCGATCAGTGCGCTTCCCAGATTGTGCAGGCTGACCGCGTAGTCGGGACTGTTTGTTCCCGCGACTCTGCGGTTGATGTCGACCGCCTCCGCCAGCAACACCCGCGCCTCGTCGAAATCGCCCTTCCGCTCCAGCGCGAGAGCGAGATAGTTCCGCGTGCCGGCTCCGTAATCGGGTCCATTCGCCCGGTCGATCGCGAGTGTCCTGCGCAGCAGGGAAAGAGCCTGGTCGTCTTTGGACTGCCAGTAGAAGCACTCGCCCAGTTCACTCATCACCGCGGCTACTTCCGGATTTGTCTCTCCCAGCGCCGCCCGCTTGCTCTCCAGTACCTTCGTCAGCAGAGACTCGGCCTGTCCGTACTCGCCTTGATCGCGATAGAGTTCCGCCAGCAGTTCCTCCGCTTTCACCGTTTCCGGACTGCGCTCGCCGAATGCCCGGCGATCGAGTTCGACCGCTCGCGCGCTGAGCGGCTCGGCCCGATCGAACATTCCGAGCGCGCGATAGGCGCCCGCAATCGTTTCCAGCAGCGAACCGCGCACCTGCGGCTCACCGGCGAGTTCCCGGTCGATTCGCTGCGCCCCGCGGTCGAGCAGGGTCCGCGCCGTGATTGTCTCCCCTCGCGCCACTTCCGGCGCCACGGATCCGAACATATCGGACAGAAACTGCTTCTCGCGCTCCGCCGTTTCCCTTTGACGCTCAGCCCTCTTCGCCAGAACGCCCATGCCGATTCCGAAGCCCGTCAACGCGCACGCGAACAGAATCGCCGCAGCAACGCCCGCCTTATGCCGCCGGATGAACGTGCCCGACCGGTATCCCCACGTATCGGTACGGGCCAGCAGGGGATAGCCTCCCAGATATGCTTCGATATCCGCCGAGAACTGCTCGACCGAACCATACCGCCGCTCCGGCTCCTTCCGCATCGCCATCATCACGATGCGGTCGACATCGCCCCGAAGTCGTCTCGCCTCGGCGCGAGGGCTCGCCACGCTGGGCACTTGCGGCGTCTGCTCGCAGATGGCGCGCGCGATCTCGATCGGACTTTCCGTTTTCAGCCGGAATGGCCGCACGCCCGCAAGAAGTTCGTAGAGCAACACCCCCAGCGCGTAAACATCCGCTGCCGTTGTGACGGAATCGCCGCGCACCTGTTCGGGGCTTGCATATTCCGGCGTCATCAGGCGCTCGCTCGCTCGGGTCCGCGCCGCCCCGGAGAACTCCGGATCGAGCAGACGCGCTATGCCGAAATCCAGCAGCTTCGGCTCGCCGCCCGGCGTCACCAGGATATTCGCGGGCTTGATGTCCCGGTGAATCACGAGATTGCGGTGCGCATACTCCACCGCGCCGCAGACGGTGCGGAACAACCGCAGCCGCGCCTCGATGGAAAGACGCTCGTCCGCGCAGTAGCGGTCGATCGGGCGGCCTTCCACGTACTCCATCGCCAGATACGGCAGGCCCTCGGCGGTCACGCCTCCGTCCAGCAACCGCGCGATGTTCGGATGATTCAGTTTCGCCAGGATCTGGCGCTCCGTGCGGAAGCGCAGGAACATCTCACGATCGTCGCCGAAATCGGCTCGCATCAATTTGATCGCGATCTTCTGTTCGTAAGCGTCGTCTGCCCGGCTCGCCAGGTAAACGCGGCCCATACCGCCCTCACCCACCGCTTCGAGAATTCGCCACGATCCGATGACTCTTCCCGTGAATGTCGGAATGCCGGCAAGTTCGCGCGCCATTGCCTCGGCCGATTCCCGCAACGGGCTCAGCGTGCGGTCGGCCGCTCCCAGCAGCGACTCTACATCGCGCCGCAGGGACGCATCGTCGCCGCAGGCGCGGTCGAGAAACGCCGGGCGATCCCCCGGATCCATATCGGACGCCTGATAAAAAAGAGTTTCGAGCCTGCGCCATCGCTCCGGATCGGGGTGGGCCGCTGGGCTCATCGAGCCGGTTCAGACTCCCTGGCCGGATAAATCGCGATACAGCCAGGCCTTTGCCATCTTCAATTCGCGATGTACCGTCGCCTCGGAAATCCCCAGAGCCGAGCCAGCTTCTTCGTAGGTCAATCCGCCGAAAAACAACAATTCCACGATTTTGGCTTTTCGCGCATCGTGTAGTTCCAGGCGCTGCAGCGATTCGTCCAGGTCGGCGAGTTGGGGCGCGGTCGCGGGACCCACCATCACCGCTTCATCCAGCGCGATATGCTGCGCGCCGCCTCCGCGCTTCTGGCGGTTTCCCGCTTTGGCGTGGTCTACCAGGATGTGCCGCATCACGCGCGCGGCTACGGCATAGAAATGAGCCCGGTTTTCCCAATCGCCATCCGTTCCCGCCAGCCGCAGATAAGCTTCATGGACCAGCGCCGTGGCTCGCAGCGTCTCTTCCGCGCGGCCCGCGCGCAGGCTGCGCGAGGCAAGCCTTCGAAGCTGATCGTAGACAAGCGGAACCAGTTGATCGAACGCGTTCTGATCGCCGCCGCTGACTCTTTTGAGCAGTAGTGTCAACGCAGCCCTGTCGGTCGATTCCGCGCCGGGCTCGCGACTCGGTTGCGTACCCACTTTTCCCGAATTCTACCGTGCCGGACGCCTGCCCGGAGGCGCGCAGCGGGCGGTTCTGTTAAGTGTCGGACGATCCGGCGGTATCCTTTCCGAATCAGGCGCCCTGATCCAGGGAAATCGCCCAACAATTATGCATTGCCGCAAGTTTTACGGCGCATGCGCGGTGGAAAATGGAGTTGTATGCGAACGAATCCGCGGGCGCTCCTTTTCCCGATCGTGCTCGCCCTTTTCACCTTCGGATGTCAGACCGAACGAGAGCGGCAGGCTGAACGCAGACGCGAGGAGCAGGACCGAAATTCGGCAGCGTTCAAGGCCGGCCAGGCCGCGCACGAAATCGCAAAGAAGGCCGAAAAAGTGGGCGCGGCTGCGGCCCGCAAGCTGGACGAAAGCGCAAGAAAAGCTCGTGAAGGGTGGAAGGCGCAGGAGAGAAAGGACAGGGAAGGGAAATAGCCGCAAGCGTGGCATTTGCAGCGCCGCGGATCTCCCGCCATTCTGTCTGAACGAGGCAAGTTGAGTTGTTGTCACCAAAGTGAAGAACCGGCGGTTACTTCGGCGCCGGCCGAAATCGTTTATAGAAGAAGGCAACTGGTAGCGTCGGTTCACGTTCGCTGCCTCTTTGGCATAGATCGTGAATGAGGGCCACAAGGCCTTTTACCAGGCAGTTGCGCGTTCTGGAGGAATGGCCGGTTTCAATCCTCCCGTGCTGATTCGAACTCATCCGGTTCAGGTCTGTCAAAGCCGATGCTTTTATACCGGTGGAGCCTCCCGAAGCGCACTCAGCAAAGCGTTCAGCGATAATAATCGAATGGCAATGGTTCCCGGCGGTTTTGCTCGGCAAGTGCAACTCGAATCTGCTATTGAAAAGGCTAAAGCGAAGCTCGGCCCGGAAGCTGTCGGCCTTTCATATCGCCTGGATGCGGACTCGACAGGTGAGCCATCGATCTTCTTCCGCATCATTTTGGCCGAGTCGGCAACCACGGAGAACACGCTCGCCGAAGTCACGGGTCGAATCGCGACAACCCTGTTCGATGAGATCCGACCATACGAGAACTGGGGGCTACACCCGTACTTCAACTTCGGACTTCGGCCAGAGCAGCACGCACGGAGAGAACGGTAAAGGTGGCCTATCACGACGACTTGCTGGCGCAGGCCTTGGCGCTTGTCCACGAGACGCCACAGACGCAGGCGACTCTCCGAAGATCCGTGTCCACTTCATACTACGCCGTTTTTCACTTGCTGATCGCTGAGGCTACCTCCAACTGGAACAATGCAGCGCTTCGCAACTCACTCGGACGCGCCTTTGACCACGGGCCAATGAAGCAGGCATCGAATCGCGTCGCAAGTGCTCAGCAATCGCCATACGCCGGAGAAGATGCCCCAGGTCGTCGCCGACTTACGCTACGTCGCGCGAACGTTTAGTCAACTCCAGGAAGATCGGCATTTTGCCGACTACAACCTCACGAGGGACCTTGAAGCCATTGATGCACTCGCTCAGGTGAAGTCTGCTGAGAAAGTCTTTCGCGTTTGGGCGTCGATCCGCGCATACCAGATCTCGCAAGAATACCTGGTCTCTCTTGTCGTAAGACGCTAGGGTGGATGACGGTCTGAACGATGTCGTTCGTAGTGGATCTCGCGTCGGCTGCCGCTCTGGTCAAATGTCACGTTGACCTGCCCCGATCTTTCCTTTCAATCCGAGGTTGGAGAGCTTACCAATTCTGACTCCTTCCGCTATCGGCTATCCCGCCGGAACCGCCCGTTGCGGAAACCTCCGCAGCACGGTGGCCCGGAGCCTGCATAGGTGGGGCCGCAGTTCGCAACGGCAGCGAACCCTTGCGGCCGAGGATGGCAATCGTTTGAATCAGCCGTGTTCGGACGCGTCGATGCGGTCACGGTATAGCCTGAACCTGTGCCTGCCCATCGCTACGGCCTGCTCGCCGCGCTCTTGCTCTCCCTCGCCGCTGCTCCTCTTGCCGGACAACTCAGCCCCTCTGCCTTGTGGGCCACGACAGCTCCCGCCCGTTTTCAGGCGCAGTCCAATGTGACTTATCTGGTTGTCGACGGACACGAGAGCAAGCTCGACATTTATCGCCGGCGTGGCCCCGGAGGGCCTGATCCCGCGCTGATCTACATTCATGGCGGCGGATGGGCGGCGGGGCACAGGGAAGACGGCATGATGTACACGCTGGCTTGGCTCGAAATGGGCTGGGACGTGGTTAACGTCGAGTACCGCCTGGGCGGGGTCGCCGCCGCGCCGGGGGCCGTCGAGGACTGCCTGTGCGCCTTGCGATGGATCGTGGGCCACGCCGCGGAATACCGCATCGATCCCTCACGCGTCGTCGTTATGGGCGATTCATCGGGCGGCCATCTGGCGCTGATGACGGGCATGGCGCCCGGCGATGCCGGACTGGACCGCCCTTGTAACCCCTCCGGCCAGGCGCCTCTTCCGAAAGTCGCCGGAATCGTGAACTGGTACGGAATCACGGATGTCACGGAACTTCTGCACGGTCCTTCCAGGCGACAGTACGCGGTCGACTGGCTCTCGGGCTCGTCGAAGCCCGAAGAGATGGCCCGTCGCGTGTCGCCCGTCACGTGGGTACGGCCCGATCTCCCGCCCATCGTTACGATTCACGGCGATTCCGATCCTACGGTGCCGTACAGCCAGGCGTTGAAACTCCGGGACGCGTTGAATGCGGTGCATGCCAGAAACGAGATGATCACGATACCCGGAGGAAAGCACGGCGGCTTCACTCCGGACGAGCGGGTCCGCGCCTATATCGCCCTACGGCGCTTCCTGGCAAGATACGGATTGCCCACGGCCATCGAATCGCAGGGCGCAAACTGATCGGCGTGTGAGGCTCGCTGGCGATTGACCGGATTCAGCGGGATCGCGCGCGCGTCCATGCCTCGATGAAATCCTTTCCGTGGAAACGCAGCGTCCGCGCATCGATAAACTCGACGCCCGGCTGGTTCCTGGCATCCGGTCCGGGAACGTGGCGCGCCGTGTACTCGATCTGCACGGTCACCGGCCCTTCGATCTTGTAAGGCTTACTCTCGGAGATTTTCTTCATCGCCAGCCTGGCGCGGTCGCGAATCAGGGACTGCGCCGCCGGCGCGGAGAGGGATAGACACGCATAATTTGCCAAACCCTGTTTGACGACCGCGAGTTCCGCTTCGGGCGAAACGGCGTGAACATCGTCGGCCGCCGCCTGATCCCCGCTCAGGAAAATCACCGGAGTGTGAAAGGCGCCCGCCAGTGCAGCCAGACTCTCGATCTCGCCAAAAGGCTTGCCGTTGACAAGGATCGTCTCGATACCGAGGGAACTGTAGCTGTGCGCCATCACTCCGCCTTTGCTGTCGGCCCGCGCGTGCTGGCCAACGAACGCGATCGCGGCGTAATGCTGATCGAGTGTCATGAGAACGCCCGGGTAGCCCATCAGAAGACGCGCTCGCGGGTGAATAGTTAACGTCGAGAGCGTCTGGCTACCATCATGTCCGTCCCATACGACGACGTCGTCGGCTCCCCCGGCATAGAAGCCGTCAACCGCGGCATTGATTTCGCCGGTCAGAAGAGCTTTCAGTTCCGGATCTTTGGCATCGGTCTGGTCCTGTCGGCAAATGCCCCCGACGCCTTCGGCGTCGGTAACCAGAAAAATGGTTCGGCGCGGCTGGGCAAAGAGCGCGGTCGCGGAGGCGAGGATCAGCAGGATTCTGAGCACTGTGGGTGGTCCGCTAAGAGTGTATCTTGGCTGCGAGTGGGGACTTTCGGCGGACCGGCGCTGATGCCGCGCCAATTCATGATGAAGCAACGAATTTCCCGATCTCCTCCAATAGTTGCCATTGGCGCGCTCGCTGCAAGTAGTGGGGATGGTACGTTCGAAATGTCTTCTCTGGTAAACAGGGGTGTTTCAGTCGGGCCAGCATGCGAACTGGAATCTCGCTGGTGGGATGAAACTGGACATCAGGGAATTCAGCCTTGATCTCGCGGTCGTAGTTCGGTCCAGTCAGAAATATCACCGCGCCGGGATTGAGAATGGCAATCTCATGCAGGAGAAGTGATCGCTGTGCCGTCCTG
>DASZUZ010000196.1:0-5636 GCA_035547415.1 Bryobacteraceae bacterium
CGTGCAAGTCCCGAACATCGACGTGGTCTTTATCGGACCGACCGATCTGTCTCTTTCGCTCGGGCATCCCGGCGACTTCAAACATCCCGACGTGCAGGCCGCATTCGACCGGATCGTTTCCATCGTCTCGAAATCCGACAAAGCGCTGGGCGTGCTCGCCGCCACTACTGAAGCTTCTCTGGAATGGCGATTGAAAGGGGCGCGGTACATTATGACGGTATTTGAAGCCCTGATGGGGCCGCCGATCCGCGCTTATCTGAAGGCGGTCCGCGAACGGTGACGCCCGTCGCAGAGCGGGCACGGCGCCGCGTAACGCTGCGGCTCATGCCGTTCCTCGTGCTGGTCTATCTGACCGCCTATCTCGATCGCGCCAACGTCGGAATCGCGAAACTGCAGATGCAGGGCGCGCTTCACCTGACAGATGAAATCATTGGATTCGGCGCGGGCATTTTCTTCATCGGCTATTTCCTGCTGGAGATTCCGGGTTCCCTGATCGTGGAGCGCTGGAGCGCACGCCGCTGGCTAGCGCGGATCATGATTACGTGGGGCATGGTGGCCACGCTCTCCGGGTTCGCGGGCATGCTGCCGGTCGGACTCAGCGTGCGAGCTCAGTTTTACGGGGTGCGCTTCCTGCTGGGAGCCGCGGAGGCGGGCTTTTTCCCCGGTGTCGTTGTCTATCTATCGCACTGGTTCCGGCAGGAGGACCGTTCGCGCGCGAAAGCGTGGTTCATGATCTCGCAGCCGCTCTCCATCGTGATCGGCCTTCCGATTTCACGCTGGATTCTGGAAACTGTTCACTGGCACGGCCTGGCGGGCTGGCGGTGGGTGTTCATCCTGGAGGGAATTCCGCCCATCATTCTGGGCCTCATCACTCTGCGGTATTTGACAGACAGGCCTCATCAGGCTAAATGGCTGCCGGACGACGAAAAGGAATGGCTGATGGCGGAGCTCGCGCGCGAAGAACGCGAACGCACCGCTGCCGGGCGCGTCGGAATTCTCGATGCCTTGCGTCAACCGCAAACCGCGCTGCTCGCGGCCTCGTTCTTCCTGATCGTTACCGGCAATCAGGCGATTCTGTTCTTCCTGCCCTCGATCACCGACAACATGAAGAGCATGTCCATTGTGTGGCGTACTGTCGTGACGGTGCTGCCGTATTTGTGCAGTATCGGCGGTATTCTGCTGAACGGATATCTGGCGCACCGGACAGGAAGGCGCACGCTGCACACCGCATTGCCGATGATCCTGGCGGGCGCGAGTCTGGCGATGGCGATTCTGTCCGGAAACCATCTGGCGCTGGTGATCGCGTTTTTCTGTCTGGTCGGGCTTACGTTCCAGGCCTATCTGCCGGTGTTCTGGAGCATCCCTTCCGGATTTCTGGGAAAGTCGGCCGCGGCTACCGCCGTGGGCCTGATTAATTCTGTCGGGAACCTGGGGGGCTTCGTAGGCCCCTACGTTTTCGGATATCTGCGAACCGCCACCGGCCATTACGAGACAGGTCTCTGGTGCCTGACTGGCTGCATGCTCCTCGCAGGGGCGTTCGCCGGCTGTATCCGGACAGGCGACGCCAACGTCGCGCGCGCTGCCGTGAAGGTCAGGTGACTTTCCAGTACACGGAATAGCGCCGCCCGAAGATGCTGTTGAGAGGCACAAGATCCACGTCTTTCTGCTGCCCGGCCGTGCGGAAGGCGAGTGGCTTGTCCCCCGGCCTGATCCATGCCTCCGGACTTGCGGCGGCCCGGAATGATGGCACCTCGATGGGAGCAACAGGCGCAGGCGCATTCGGGCGCGGCGGTCCAAGGCGCGGCGCGTTCGGCCCGATAATCACGTCAGGGCGCAACCCTTCCGTCCCGAGATCGCCGGCGAGGACAAGCGGCCCATACAGGATCGCCTGCAGTTGCGGGTCATCGGGCATCGATTCGATGCGCAGCTTCATGGGCAGCGAGATCTCGACTTTGTCGCCGGTCTTCCACGTTCGCTGAATCGTCAGATAGCTTCCGCCGGCGGCCGACACGTCGGCTGGTTTGCCGTTGATCTTCACGGTGGCTGCGTTCTCCACCCACGCAGGCACGCGCAGACGCAACGCCAACGCGACAGGATTCTTCGTCGTCACCGTGAACGTACTTCCCTGTTCTTCGGGGAACTTCGTTTCCTGCCGGAGCCGGAAGCCTTTTTCCGTCCAGTCGAGATCCGAAGGGATGAAGAGATTCACATAGACGCTGGAATCGTCATGCCAGTAGATGCTGTCATTCAGCTTCGAGTACTCTTCGACTCCGGTACCAGTGCAGCACCAGAACGACGCATCTTCCGTGTTGAACGTCTTCCACGTGCCCGGTGTCAGTGAAAGGTAATATTGCGTGTAGCCCTTGTCCGGAAGGATCGTCCCGATGCGGTGGTTGATGAGCAGACGCTCATAGTAATCGAAATAGCGGGGGTCGCCGGTCCATGCGTACAGATGACGCGTGAGCTTCATCATGTTGTACGCGCAACAGCATTCCGCGGTCGCGACGCTGCGCGGGAGTTCCGCCGCGAGACGCCGGGGAGGCGCGAGCCAGCCCTCTCCATTGCTCGTGCCGCCGGTGACGTAAGAACGCGCACTGGTGACCTCGTACCAGAAGTAATCGGCGACATCGTGAAAGCGCATGTCGCGGGAGATCTCGTACCGCCGGGCCGCGCCAATCACCTGCGGGATATGCGTATTGACATGCAGGCCCTGCAACTCGTCGCGGCGCGAGGCAAGCGGATTGAAGAACGCTTTTTTTGTGAAGCGATCGCCGACGCGCGCCCACCGGTCATCATTTGTAGTGGCCGAGAGGTTATAGAGCACCTCGTTCATCCCGCCGTATTCGGTGCGCAGGATGTCCTGCATGTGTTCTTCGCTCTTCGATGCGGTCCACTCGTCGGCCCAGCCCGCCATTCCCTGCAGAACGTCGAGCGCCTGCCGGTTGCCAGCCAGCGTGTACATGTCGTACATGCCAGCCATGATCTTGTGGATGGTGTAGAAAGGCGCCCAGACCTGTTTGCGCGCGTCGAGGCGGTCCCAGAATTCGCGCGGAAAAGCGCTGAGATAGCCGCCGCCCAGCGCCTTCTGGCTTTTTGCCAGAGCATCAACCATGAGGTCGCCCTTCGCTTTGACCTCCGGATCCCCCGTCGACGCATACATCAGCGCGGTGGCCGAGAGATAGTGTCCGGTGAAGTGGCCGCGCAGTTCGCCTTTGGGCTCTTCCCACCCGCGGAGCGGCTCAGCGGAGGACGGCAGGCCCGCATTGACAAGGAAGTTGTGGACCAACCTGTCCGCAGGCAACCGCCCCATGTAGCCGCGGTTCCATTGAGTCGCATCCTGGAAAACACTGCCGCGTAACCGCACCTGGGTCATTGGAAACGGACGCACTTTGGCGGGAAGATCGGACCGGCGGAACTCGAGCGGCCCCTCAAACGGCGGCGTGTTCGGGAGTGTTCCCCGGCGCTGCTGAGCTGTGTTCGGATTCGGGGCGGGCTGCTGTTGCGCGAGCGCGGCCGACCCTGCCAGCGCAATCGCGCCCGAAAATGCCCGGCGGCTCAGACGGAATCTGCTTTTCGGCTTCGCCATTACAACGCTTACATTATGCGATGGCGCAATCCGGCGCAACCAAAAACAGACGCCGCCCGGCAGGATCAGATGAAGGCGATGGTTTTTACGCCGGAGATGTCAAAGCGTTTGCGACAGCGCATGTTCTTGCACATCGCCTGGTTATCGACGAGGACCATGTAGCTCTGCGCCTTGGCGAACTTTGCCCGGTCGCGCTCATCGGCGCCACCGGGCAAGCGATCTTTCTTTTTGCGGACGATCCACTTGAGATCGTAGGTATCCTGCGTCCGGCACCAGGGACAGTTCAGCGTTGCCGGCTTTGTGGCCTGTGACTCCGAAAAGAACGCTCGTTCGTCCACTCAGCGGTTTTCCATGGGAACCCACGCCATGCCGTCCGGATTGCCCTTATACTCGGCGCGCGGACGGATCAGACGGTTATTGTGATACTGCTCAAGGACGTGGGCCGTCCATCCGGACATGCGGCTCACCGCAAAAATCGGCGTGAAAAGGTCGATCGGAATGCCCAACGAGTAATATGTGGAAGCAGAATAGAAGTCCACGTTGGGATTCAGCTTCTTTTCCCCCTTCACGGTTTCTTCCACGCGGCTCGACATCAAATAGAGATCCTCATGGCCCGTGCTCTTGCCGAGCGCTTCCGACATAACCCGCAGGTGCGTGGCGCGCGGGTCTTCGGTACGGTACACGCGATGTCCGAAGCCCGGAATCTTGATTTTCTTCGCGAGCATTTCGTGGACACGTTCAACCGCTTTGTCCGATGTGCCGACTTCGAGGAGCATGCGGATCACTTCTTCATTCGCGCCGCCGTGCAGGGGACCTTTGAGAGCGCCGATGGCTGACGTCACCGCGGAATAGATATCAGACAGGGTGGCGGCTGTCACTCGCGCCGCAAAGGTTGAAGCGTTCAGCTCATGATCGGCGTGCAGGATGAGAGCAACATCGAACGTGTGCTCCATCACCCGATCGGGCTTCTTTCCCGTCAGGCAGTAAAGGAAATTACCAGCGAAACTCAGAGAAGGATCGGGCGCGACCACCTGCTCTCCCGTGCGCAGGCGACCGAAGGTGCTGACAATGGTGGAGGTCTGCGCCATCAGCTTCGTTGCTTTGAGCTGATTGGCCTCCGGGCTCATGTCCTTTGCGGCGGGATCGGACAGGCTGAGCATCGATACCGCAGTGCGAAGCACATCCATGGGAGAGCCCTTGAGGTTCGCCTTCAGGAACTCTGTCACCGGCGCGGGAATCGCGGCGTTCGCGACCAGATCGGCTTTCAACCGATCGAGTTCGGCCTTCTTCGGGAGCGTTCCCTTCCAGAGCAGCCAGATCACTTCCTCGAAAGTCGCGTGCTCCGCGAGCGTGTGAACATTGTAGCCGCGGTAGCTAAGGACACCGGCGTATCCGTCGATGTAACAAATCTCTGATTCGCCGGCGACGACTCCTTCGAGTCCTGCGCCTGTTGTTGGGACAGTGGTCGTGCTCATTTGGTCACCTATAGTGTAAATTGTCAGCTCGCGCGACGAGCGCGCTCATTTCAGGAGCGGCTTCCTCAACTTGCCGATCGTTCGATGAAGCATAATCGCGAACGGGCTTTTGTGGGGGCAGATCGGATAAGGGGCGAAGCTGATGGAATCACTGGCCCGGTCCACCCAAAGCTTCTCGGCCCGCTCCCGATTGACTTCGACGGTCAGTAAAACGCCATTGTTACAGGATTCGCTGTCCGTGAGGCCAAGAATGGCCGGATCGGGCGCGTCGGATGAACCGGACGCCCCCGTCCCCCAATCCCCGAGGAATTTTTCGAAGCTGTAACCGGTACAGGGTTTTTCAGCGGTGCAGCCCCAATCGCGATAGGCTGTCTGATAGTCGTGTCGCCGCAGCGCATCCAGGAACGTTTTGACAACGCTCTCCTGATGACGATTCTTGAGAACATACCAGCTCAGGCCAGCGATGACCACGGCCGTGACAAGCCCGACGAGAGACCGGATGATGATCCTGTTGCGCCGCTCTTCGCCAGCGCCGTATTGATCCAGGTATCCCGGCATTCCGTTCCAGTCTCTAT
>DASZUZ010000197.1:0-8103 GCA_035547415.1 Bryobacteraceae bacterium
GATAAACGTCTTCGGGCGTGCCGAACTGCTCGATCCGGCCGCGATTCATCACCGCCAGCTTGTCCGACAAAGAAAGCGCCTCCTCCTGATCGTGCGTCACGAACAGGAAAGTGATACCGGTCTTGCGCTGCATCGATTTCAGTTCGACGCGCATCTGCTTGCGCAGTCCCGGATCGAGCGCCGCCAATGGTTCGTCCAGCAGCAGAAGCTGCGGCTCCAGCACGAGAGACCGCGCCAGCGCGACTCGCTGCTTCTCCCCGCCGGAAAGCTGAGACGGCAGGCGGTCGGCTTTCGAGGCAAGTTGCACCAGTTCCAGAGCCCGCATCGCGCGTTCTCTGCTGTCTTTAATGCGGCGCTCGCGCAGTCCGAACTCCACGTTGCGAAGAGCCGTCAGATGCGGGAACAGCGCATAGCTCTGAAAGACCGTGCTGACGTCCCGCTCGTAAGGCTTCAGCGCATTCACCACCGCGCCATTCAGCAGCACAAGACCGTCCGTGGGCTGCTCGAAGCCTCCGATCATGCGGAGCGTTGTTGTCTTGCCGCAGCCGGAGGGACCCAGCAGCGAATAAAAGCCGCCGCGCTCCAGTTGCAGCGACACGCGATCCACCGCGCGCTGGCCAGGATAGTCCCTGACCACCTCGCGAAGCTCGAGAACCGCGTCCATCGTCAATTCCGTATCGTAGCGCCCGAATCGGCCCCGGAGTTCAGCGCAGCAATTTTCGGATGGGGTGCGGCGATGGCCCGAGCAGATCCTGTGCCGCGAACACCGACATCGTTGCCGCCAGCTTCTCCATGTCCGCGCCCTCCTCGAAAGGCATCTCCTGCTCCACCCAGTTGGACAGCGGAATGTTCCGGAAAAAAATACGCTCCTGCCGCACCAGACACTTGCGGTTCAGAAAGAGCATTTTGTGCTCGCGCACATAGTGCCGTTCTTCAACCCGGATGTCGGCCAGGAACTCGTCCATGGCTTTGCGGCGGACCGAGTCTTCCTTCTGCTTCAGCGATTCCTCCAGCGCTTCCTTCTGCGCCGCGAGTGCGGACTTCGCGCCCGCCAGTTCCTCACGCTGCTGCGCCAGAAGCACTTCCATGCGCGACTGCATGATGAAATAAACCAGTCCGCCGGCAGTGAGCGCGCTGAACGCGGAAGTGACTACCCACCAGAGCGGGTCCATACTGCGAGTTTAGTTCAGTGGGTTCCGTCAATCTTCGCGCCGGAAACCACGCCCGAAAGCACTTTGATCCGAAACTTGAACAGAGCGCCGAGAGCGGTTTTAAGGCGATAGAGCATCCCGGTGACGAATCCGTGATGCCTGCCGAGAAAGACGGCGGTGCCTGACGCCTGATCGCCTTCGATTGTCGCCGCGTTCATCGGCGACCGCAGTTGCCGGTGCACAGCGGTGACGTTCCGAAGAATGATCAATCTCCGGTTGGCCCGCCGCACCTGAGCGCACAACTCGATGATGCCGCCGTAATTTCCGTACCGCTCGTCGATCTGACGCAGGGCGCGCAGGAAGAACGATCGGAACATGATCGCCGCGCCGGACACTCTCTCGGCTTGTATCTCGTCCCCGCCTTCCGCCGGGCGAAGCGCCGGATTCGGATCCGAGGGAGAGGGCAGAGCGCCGACCTGCGGGGCGGGAGTGCCTTCGCGCAGCAGCAACGGAGCGACAGCGGCCACGTCCTGCCGTTCGTCGAGAGTATCCGCCAGCCTGGCCACAGCCTCGCCGTCGATCACCGTATCGTCATGCAGAAACAGCACGCAGGCGCCTTCCGCGGCGCGCACGCCGATGTTCATCGCTCGCGTCAGGCCGCAGTTCTTGGGAAGCCGGATAAATCGGACGTGCGGAAAGTCTTCTTCGAGCGTCACCGTGCCATCGCTCGAATTGTTGTCCACCACGAGGACCTGATGCGCGTCGCCCAGTGCGCTCAGCGACTCGCGCAGCGTCTCCGCCCGGTTGAACGAGACGATGACGATCGACACGCGCTTGGGCTGTTGTTCCGCGATTTCGGCTTCAGGGGTCAATGAGTAATTCTACTTGCTCGGGAACGCGCTTGAAAAGTCACCTTCCCCAGGACCACCGGCCGCCCCGCTCCGGTCGCCGAAGGAAGGTTGCCCGGTTCTCTCCTCCAGGTCCGCTCCGCGAGGATCGCAAACGCGATCGCTTCCTTCGCATCCGGATCGATCCCGAACTCCGCAGTCGTCCGGATGCGGACGCCGGGCAGGAAAGCCGCCAGTTGAGCCATCAACTGCCGGTTATGAACCCCGCCTCCGGCCGCAATCAGTTCCTCGGTCCCGGTGGCGAATCTCTGAACGCCCGTGGCGATCGTCGCGGCCGTAAACGCCGTTGCCGTCGCAATCAGATCCTCGACTCGCAGCCCGGAAGCAATCAGTTTCTGGACGAAGTCCGAACCGTACTGCTCGCGCCCCGCGGTCTTGGGAGGCTTTCGCCGGAAGTAACCCTCGCGCAGAAGCGAATCGAGCAGCTCAGAACTCACATGGCCGCTCGCCGCAATCGCGCCATCGCGATCGAATGTTTTGCGCCCGCCGCTCAACCGCTCCACAAGCTGGTCGATCACCATGTTCCCCGGCCCCGTGTCGAACGCAACCACGTCTTCCGGACGCGCCCCGCGCGGCAGCACCGTGATGTTGGCAATCCCGCCGATGTTCAGCGCCACGCGGTGCGCCGACGCGCTCCGAAGCAGCAGGTAATCGACAAACGGCACAAGCGGCGCGCCCTGCCCACCCGCGGCGATATCGCGGGTGCGAAAATCCGACACCACCGGCGCGCCGACGCGCTCCGCGATGACCGACGCCTCCCCGATCTGCAGCGTATTCCAGCCTTCGTGGAAAATCGTCTGACCGTGACACCCCACAAGCTCGATCGACTCCAGCGGAATGCCATTCCTGCGCGCCGTCGCGAGCACCGCTTTGGCGTACAACTCGCCCAGTTCAAAGTTGAGACGCGAGATATCGCCGGTCGCGCATTGCGTATTCGAAACCGCCAGGATCCGCTGCCGCGTGGCTGCCGGATAACGCGTCGTCGAATGCGCGACCGTGCCGACCCGCTTCCTGGAAATATCGACAATCGCCACGTCGATCCCGTCGAGCGACGTGCCGCTCATGATGCCCGCCACCCGCATCAGTCGAGTTCCCTCTGCAGTTCCTCGAGAAAGCGCAGGGCCTCGATCGGACGCATCTCATCGATCTTCAGGCTGCGTATCTTCTGCTTGATCTCATCCGTCCCCGGCTGAAACAGCCGGATCTGAATCGGCTCCGATGACACGCGCGGCGATAACTGCTCCACCGCCCGATGCTCCGTCCGCTCGTGCAGTTTGAGCACCTCTCGCGCCCGCTCGATCACGCTGCCCGGAAGCCCCGCCAGCCGCGCGACTTCGATACCGTAGCTGCGGTCCGCCTTCCCCGGCTCGATCCGGTGCAGAAAGATGATCTTGTCGCCCGCCTCTTTCACCGACACCTGCAGATTGCGCACGCCCTCTAATTGCTCCGCGAGTTCCGTCAGTTCGTGATAGTGCGTTGCGAACAGCGTCTTCGCGCGCGTCGCAGTCGCCACGTGTTCCACCACGGCCCACGCCAGCGACAAACCGTCGTAGGTCGCGGTGCCCCGGCCAATCTCGTCCAGAATGATGAAGCTGCGCGGCGTCGCGGTATTCAGAATGACGGCCGTCTCGGTCATCTCGACCATAAACGTCGAGCGCCCGCGCGCCAGATTATCCGACGCGCCGATGCGCGTGAAAATCCGGTCGATGATCGGCAGCAGCGCGGCATCGGCGGGTACCCACGAGCCCGTCTGCGCCAGAATCGCGATCAGCGCCGCCTGTCGGAGATACGTGCTCTTCCCGCCCATGTTCGGACCGGTGATGATCGCAAGCTGGTCCGACGTGTCGTTCAGATAAAGATCGTTCGGGTTAAACCGTCCGGCCTCTTCGCCGGCGATTCTTTCAATCACCGGATGCCGCCCGGCCGCCACTCGCATCTCGCCGGTCGACGAGAACTGCGGACGCGAATATCGGTTCTCCGCCGCCACCTGCGCCAGCGCCGCGGATACGTCGAGGTCCGCAATCGCGGCGGCTGTCGCGCGGATCGCCTGCGCATGATCGGCGGCCTTCTGCCGGATCTCCCCGAAAATCCGCTTTTCGATTTCGAGGATCTTCTCTTCCGCAGCCAGAACCTTGCGCTCGTACTCTTTCAGTTCAGGCGTCGTAAATCGTTCCGCGTTGACCAGCGTCTGCTTGCGCTCGTAATCGACGGGAGTGAGGTGCAGGTTCGCCTTCGAAATCTCGATGTAATATCCGAAGACATTGTTGAACCGAACCTTGAGCGAAGCGATACCCGTTCTCGTGCGCTCGCGCAGTTCGATCTGCGCGATGTACTGCCGGCCGTTCTGGCTCAGGTCGCGCAACTCATCGAGTTCCGCGTCATAATCGGCCCGGATGGTCGGGCCATCGCCGATCGCCACCGGCGGCGTCTCGGCAAGAGCCGCGAGAATCGGCTGCGACGCGTCCGGTACCGGATCGAGGCGGGCAAACGTCCCCGCCAGCCGGGCCGAGAGCGGCTTCCCCGCCAGTCTCGTGGACTCCGCCAGCTTCGGCACCTGATCCAGCGACCGCCCGAGCGCCAGCAGATCCCGCGGCCCCGCGCTGCCGATCATCACCTTCGCCAGCAGCCGTTCCACATCGAGCACCGGCGCGAGTTGCTTCCGCAGTTCGGCCCGCAGAATCGTCTCCCGGACCAGATCCGACACTGCGTCGAGCCGCGATTCGATCTCCTCCCGATCGAGCGATGGCCGCAGCAGCCGCTGCCGCAGCAGCCGTCCCCCCATCCCTGTCGCGGTCTGGTCGAGGATACCGATCAGCGTCGCGCCGCCGTCCGAAAAGATCGGCTCGATCAGTTCCAGGTTCCGGACCGTAACGGCATCGAGCACCATTGTCTCGGCCCGGTCGAAATGTCGCGGCGGATCGAGATGATCGAGCGCCGCCCGCTGCGTGTCCCGCAGGTAATGGAGAACCGCGCCCCCGGCCGCGATCGCCAGAGTTCTGCCCGCGAGCCCGCAGCCGTCCAGCGAGTGCAGTTTGAAGTGCTCGCGGAGAATGCGGTCGGAATAATCCCCGCTGAACACCCAGTCTTCGAGCTCCGTGACGATCCAGCGCTTCGGTTCGGGCTGCGGAAAGAGCGGCGTCTCGGCCGCAACCAGAACCTCCCGCGCTCCCACGCTCTCGAGCAATCCCGGCAACTCCGCCAGTTCCACTTCCGTCGCGCGGAACTCGCCCGTCGAAACATCCACGTACGCAAGCCCCGCGCGGGATCCGTTGCGGGCCACCGCCGCGAGGTAGTTATTCTCGTGCGAACGGAGCAGATGAGCATCCGTGGCGGTGCCGGGCGTCACGATCCGCGTCACTTCGCGCCGCACCAGTTTCTTCCCCGCCCCCGCTTCTTCCATCTGGTCGCAGATCGCGACGCGGTAGCCTCGCCCGATCAGCCGCGCGATGTATCCCTCGGCGGAGTGATAAGGCACGCCGCACATGGGAATCGCTGTCCCTTTTTCCTTGTTGCGCGCGGTCAGCGTGATCTCGAGTTCGCGCGCAGCTGTAACCGCATCCTCGAAGAAGAGTTCGTAGAAGTCACCTAGCCGGAACATGAGCAGGGCCCCGGGGACCTGCTGCTTCACGGCGTGATACTGGCGCATCAGTGGCGTGGATGCCGAATCAGCCGTCGACACGAATAAGCCTCCCCAGGTTCATGCGGAATCTTCTATTGTGCGACAGAGACTGAAGCCGGAAGGATCCCCATGGCGATGCGGAGCGGGCGGACGCGCCGGGCCCATGGGATGATGGGAAATTCGCCCCAATGAACGCGGAATCCTGCAATGGCAAAGGCGTCCTGCCTTCTCAGGCGCTGGAAAAGATGATCGCGAACGGCGCCATCCGGGCCCGCGCGCCCATCCTTCCGGAACAGATCCAGCCTTCTTCCATCGATCTGCGTCTCGGGACGGAAGCCTACCGCGTCCGCGCCAGCTTTCTTGCCACCGGCGCCGCGACCGTCACCAGCAAACTCGAGCAGTACCGCCTGCACACCATCGACCTCACAAAATCCGCCGTTCTCGAAAAGGGCTGTGTCTATATCGTTCCGCTGCAGGAAGAACTGTCGCTCCCCGCCGATATCTCCGGCAAAGCGAATCCCAAAAGCTCAACTGGCCGTCTCGACATCTTCACCCGGCTCATCACGGACGAGGGCCGGCAATTCGAAATCGTGCCGCCAGGCTATAAGGGACGACTGTACGCCGAGGTCGTCCCGAGGACTTTCAGTGTCGTCGTGCGGCAGGGCGAGCGGCTCTCACAATTGCGGCTGTTCCAGGGAGAGTCGATCCCCTCAGACGTGCTGCTGCGCCAACTCGAAAGCGAGGAGGCCCTGGTCTATCTGCCGGATGAAACTCGCGGCGAACCCGCTATCCGGAACGGTCTGCGCCTTTCCGTGGATCTCGCCGGCGTCGATGGCTCAGAGATCATCGGCTACCGGGCAAAAAAACACGCGCCTCTGATCGATCTGGCCCGCGTTCAGTATTACGAGCCGGACGACTTCTGGGATCCGATTCGACGCAACGACAGCCGCACCCTGATTCTCGACCCCGAAGACTTTTACATCCTCGCGTCGCGCGAGAAGGTGCGTATCCCGGCGCAATACGCCGCCGAAATGGTCCCGTTCGACCCCACCATCGGCGAATTCCGCATCCATTACGCGGGCTTCTTCGATCCCGGCTTCGGCTACGGCGGCGGCGAAATCAACGGCACGCGCGCGGTGCTCGAGGTCCGGTCGCACGAAGTCCCTTTCATCCTGGAGGATGGACAGGTGGTGGCGAGCCTGGTCTTTGAGCGCCTTCTCGAGCGCCCGAAGCTGCTTTACGGAGAAGGCATCGGCTCCTCTTACCAGCGGCAGGGCCTCAAACTGAGTAAGCATTTCCGGACATTCAGCAAATGACACAATTCGACGTGGTTGGCGTTGGCCTCAATGCGACAGACACCATGCTGGTGGTGCCGCACTTCCCGGCGTACGGCGGAAAAGTTCCGTTCCATGGGGAGTTCTATTCCGTCGGCGGTCAGGTAGCGAGCGCCATCGTCACCTGCGCGCGCCTGGGGTTGCGCTCGAAATATATCGGGACCATCGGCGACGACGAGCGCGGCCGCCTGCAACTCGAAAGCCTGCAGAGTTCGGGCGTCAACATTGACCACGTTCAGCAGCGCACCAACTGCCCCAACCAGTCGGCCTACATCATCATTGACGAATCCACCGGCGAGCGAACCGTCTTCTGGAGTCGCCCGGAGTGCCTGCAGATCTCGCCCGACCAGATCGCGCCCGAGCAGATCACCTGCGCCCGTCTGCTGCACATCGACGGGCACGACACCCCGGCGGTCGAGCACGCCGCCCGCGTCGCCCGCGCCCATGGGATTCCGGTGACCGTCGACGTGGACACCATCTACGCCGGCTTCGATAAGGTGCTGCCCCTCGTCGATTACCTCGTCGCCAGTTCGGAGTTCCCCGCCCGCTGGACCGGGATCGAAGATCCCTTTCACGCGCTCGAAACCATTCAGCAGCGTTTTGGAATGCGCGTGGCCGCCATGACCCTGGGCGCCCACGGCGCTCTCGCCTGCACCGAAGGAAGGTTCGTATACTCACCGGCTTTCGTCGTGAACTGCGTGGATACCACCGGCGCGGGAGACGTCTTCCACGGCGCATTTTGTTATGCTGTTTTGCAGCAAATGCCCATTGCCGAGGCTCTGGAATTCAGTAACGCCATGGCGGCGCTGAACTGCACGGCAGTAGGCGCGCGTGGCGGCATCGCCACGCTGGACGAAGCCCGCGCGCTGCTCGCTCATGGCCAGCGGCGAAGTCAGCCGGAGATTGCCCGCCGGGCTCAGGCCCGCTGAATGTTTCCGCTCCGCGACGATCGCCCGACGTATACGCCTCCGATCGTCACGACTTTACTGATCGTCGCCTGTTCGCTGGTCTTTCTGTACGAGCTGATGCTCGACGATTACTCGCGCAATTACTTTGTCACGCTGTACGGCCTCATCCCGGCTCATTTCCGG
>DASZUZ010000198.1:0-1992 GCA_035547415.1 Bryobacteraceae bacterium
TGCCATCTGGAAGGGCATCGACAGTTGTGAGCGGCGGTATACTAAACGTTTAGAGGGAAAAATGGGCAAATACGGCAAGTTCGCCATCCTGATGGCGATCATCATCGGTTCTCTGCTGTGGCTTGCGACGGCCAGCGTGACGGGTTCGAAAACCTATTACGTGACGATCCCCGAACTCCGGAAGATGGGCAACGAGGCTTCGACGAAGCGCGTTCGCGTCGGCGGCGATGTACAGGACAATTCGATCGTCCGGGCTTCCGGCGTGGTCAAATTCAACCTCGTGCAGGACACGCTGGTGCTGCCGGTCGTTTACGAAGGCCGGGATCCCCTGCCGGACACTTTCAAGGATGGGGCGCAGGCGCTCGCGGGCGGGCGGCTCGATTCGGCGGGTGTTTTTCACGCCCAGGAAGTTCAGGCAAAGTGCGCGTCGAAGTATGCGCCGAAGCCGGGAATGGCTCCCGATGGTCTGCAGAAAAAAGTTGTGCCCTCGGCGCAGCAGCCCTCTTATAAGTCGTAGTTCGCCGGAGAAGATCTCAACATGGAAAACGTAGGCGCCCTCGCTCTGCTGCTGGCGTTCTGTATTTCGCTCTACGCGATCGTCGCGAGCGTGACAGGGCGTCTCAAGCGCAAGCCATTCCTCACGCTCAGCGGTGAGCGGGCAATGCTCGCCGTCTGGCTGCTGGTTTCCACCGCGTCCGGCATTCTGATTTATTCGCTGATGACCGGCGATTACCGGATGGCGTATGTCGCGTCGCACACGAACCGCGACATGCCGCTGTTTTACAAGTTCGCGGCATGGTGGGGCGGACAGGAAGGCTCGCTGCTGTTCTGGAGTTGGCTGCTTTCTACATATGGCGCCGTCGTCATCTTCACCACTCGCCGGAGTCACCGGAATCTGCTGCCCTGGGTGGTTGCGATTCTCTCCTCTGTTCAGTTGTTCTTCCTGACGCTCAATGCGTTCGTCGTCAGCCCGTTTCAGGTACTCGCGGTCGACAAGGTGGTTACTTCCGTTGCTGACGGCATGGGCCTGAACCCGCTCCTTCAGTACTGGGCGATGGTCATCCATCCGCCGTTCCTGTATCTCGGTTACGTCGGCTTCGCGGTTCCGTTCGCCTTCGCGATGGGATCGCTCATCGAGAGAGCGCCGGGCGATAGTTGGATTCACACGACGCGCCGCTGGACGATCGTGACGTGGCTCTTCCAGAGCACCGGCATCGCGCTCGGTTCGGCCTGGGCTTATCACGTGCTCGGCTGGGGCGGTTACTGGATGTGGGATCCGGTGGAGAACGCCTCGCTGCTGCCGTGGCTCGGCGGCACGGCGTTCCTGCACTCGGTCATGATGCAGGAAAAGAAGGGCATGATGAAGGTCTGGAACATGGTCCTTATCGCGGCGACCTTCTTCCTGTGCATCTTCGGCACCTTCCTCACGCGATCCGGCATTGTCAGCTCGGTGCACGCGTTCGCGGAGTCGCCCATCGGTAAATTCTTCGTCGGTTTCCTCGCGATCGGCATCGCCGGTACCATCTGGCTGATCCTTGACCGGCTCGATTATCTGAAGAGCGAATCGGAACTCGAAAGCGTGGTGTCCCGCGAGTCGAGTTTCCTGTTCAACAATCTGATTCTTCTCGCGAGCTGCTTCGCGGTCCTGTGGGGCACGCTGTTCCCGATCATCACGGAAAAGCTTTCGAACGAAAAAATCAGCCTCGATGCGATCTGGTTCAACCGGCTGATGGTTCCCATCGGGTTGTTCCTGTTGCTGCTCACCGGCGTCGGTCCACTTTTTGCGTGGCGTCGCACGTCCATTGACAGCCTGCGCAAAAACTTCCAGTGGCCGGGCATCGGAACGCTGGTCGTGGCGGCCGCGCTTTTTATCGGCGGCATGCGGTATCCGTACTCGATCATCTCGCTCAGCCTGTGCTTCTTTGTGGCCGCGACCATCGTGATGGAGTTCTTCCGGGGCGCGAGCGCCATCAGCGAGAAGATGAAGATCGG
>DASZUZ010000199.1:0-2861 GCA_035547415.1 Bryobacteraceae bacterium
TCGCTCAAGTCAGAACTGGACCGAAGCGAAGAGAGCAAGCGAATCTTCCTCTACGAAATCGATCTCAGCGCCCTGAATGAAGACGGCAGGAAGGCGGTTGAAGGGGCGCTGCGGGGAGACTTTAAAGCCATCACCTTGCCCGGGGCGGCGCTTCAGGGTATCCGGGAACTCCATTCCGCTTTGACGCTGAGTTCGCAGACCGTCCACACGTTTGCGCTTCATCTGCTCGGCATTTTCAATGCAGGCAACACGGAAACGTTCCTGCGTCAGGCAAAAATCAATTACACGAAAGATACCCGCGAAATTGTCCTCTCCGACGAAAAGATCGAGGTGACGGACAACAATCTGAAGGCCGAGAAACTGCGCGAGGTGCTGCTCAAAGCGGTCACGCTGACTTTGCCGGCGGGTGCGAACACCCCGGATTCCGAGATTACCCTCAACATGGTGTTCTTCGACCGGCATGCCGGTACGAACGCGTCTCAGTTGCGGCAGTTCGTGAACGTTCTGCAGGCGATGGGCGCGCCCGATGCGGCGGGAGCGGCAGGCCTGCTTTCGAGAAATCTCGGGAACTGGGGAGCCACGACGCTCTATCTCGGGCTGAATCTGGACAAAAAGCGGAATTCAGCGCTGTTCCGCCGGGCGAACGGGCAGCCCTGGCGGCACAATGACTATCTCCTCCAGGCGAGGGACGCGATGGCCACGATCCTCGCGAACGATCCGGACAGCGCGGGCCGCCGCAAGCTCTTTACGGTCGATCTGTCGTTCTGGGATGCGCTTCGGGAGGCAGGCTCCGGCGCCAATGTCACGCGGTTGCTGACGCAGAACGCTATTCCGGCTACCTCGGTGACGGACTTCTTTGCGATCGACCGGTGGGCCGGCGCGATGGCGAAATACGCCGAAGCTCTCGCATCCGGATCATCGCTCGAAGCGGCGGGGAAACAGATCGTCAAAACCAGCGGCGGCGGTTTCAATGAGCCATGGGCCCTGTATGCCGTCTGGGCGTTGCTGGAAAACCCCGAAGTGACCGCCCGCTTCACGTGCTCAATTCCGATGGCGACGCCAGCGGCGCAGACGCCCCGGAGTTCCTAAAGACCGATCGCCTCGGCGTTTTCCTGCATCGCCTGGATGCAGAACGCGATATGCTCATCCAGATCGACGCCGAGCCCGGCGGCGCCCTGAACGATGTCGTCCCGGCTGACGGAACGGGCAAAGGCTTTGTCTTTCATCTTCTTTCGGACGGATTTGACGTCCACCTCCGCCACCTTGCGGCTCGGTTTCACCAGCGCGCACGCCGAGATCAGCCCGGAAAGCTCGTCGCACGCAAACAGCGCCTTTTCGAGCAGGGAGTCGCGTGAGACGCCGCTGTAATTTGCATGAGAAAGAATCGCCCGCCGGACTTCCGGCGAAATTCCGCGCTCGGCCAGAATTGGCTCGCCCTTCATGGGATGATCGGGCGCTTCCGGGTGGATCTCATAGTCGAAGTCATGCAGCAGCGCGGTTACCCGCCACGGCTCTTCCGGTTCTCCGAATCGCCGCGCGTACGCCGCGACGCAGGTTTCCACCTGCAGCGCGTGCCGTCGCAGACTCTCCGACTTCGTGAACTCATGCAGGATTTCGAGTGCCAGATTGCGCGTCATCTGTTACTGAAAAGATACACCGCGAAGCGATTTCCGTTCTCCGGAGGAACCGTTTCCGGTCGTATACGATTTTGCGTAGCGTCGCCCCGGCCGGGATTCGTCGAATGGTAGGTTTTGTTGTATCGCGGAGCTTACGCTGCCCAAATTACTGAGTCCGGAAAGGTATGCTAAACTCCAGGCGAACGCGAGTGGGTAAACTTCTCTTCCAGATTCGGAAACGGGAGTGCAAGTATTCCCGTCAAATGTGTACAGGATTGGTCTATCGACATGCCTGAAGCTCTGCAACCCGACGATCATCTCACCCGGCTGCTCACGCCGCAGGATGCCGAAATTCCGTGGTACAAATCCCTTTATCAGTCTATCCACGACCTGATCAAGCCGGAAAAACTGCCTCCTCTGGAAGTGACATCCCGCCCGGTTCCCGTGAAGGACATCTGGGGACTGTACGCTACCGATCCGAAGAATCGGCTCTACTCTGTCGGCATCCATGTCGCGGTGTTTGCGCTGCTGATGTGGGGCTTCACGAGCCCGACCGTCCAGAAGGCGATCAAACAGAAGTTCGATCTGGTGGATCCCAACATCAAGCCGTATGTACCGGACGTCAAGCCGAAGGCCAACACCATGCAGGGCGGCGGCGGCGGCGGCGCGAGGGAACCGTTGCCGGTATCGAAAGGCAAACTTCCGAAGCCGTCGATGAAGCAGTTCGTCCCGCCGCAGATCGTGGATCACCCGCCGAAACTGGCCATGGATCCCTCGATCATTGCGCCCCCGGATACGCCGCTTCCGCAGTCCAACCTGAACAACTGGGGCGATCCGCTCGCCAAGCTGATCAACAACTCGAACGGCAACGGTGCGGGCGGAGGAATGGGTAATGGTACCGGAGGCGGGGTCGGCTCGGGCAAGGGCGGCGGATTCGGACCTGGTGAAGGTGGCGGCGTCGGTGGAGGTGTGTTTCGGGTAGGCGGTGGCGTCAGCGCTCCGGCCGTCCTGTTTAAAGTCGACCCCGAATACTCCGAAGAAGCCCGCAAGGCCAAATACAGTGGCACCGTGCTGCTGTCCGTGATCGTCGATTCCGAAGGTCACGCGCGGGATATCCGCGTGATCAAGAGTCTCGGCATGGGCCTCGACGAAAAGGCCGTAGAAGCCGTCCAGAAGTGGAAGTTCAAGCCCGGCATGAAGGGCGGAACGCCGGTTAACGTTCGCGCGCAGATCGAAGTGAATTTC
>DASZUZ010000200.1:0-5515 GCA_035547415.1 Bryobacteraceae bacterium
AGCAACAGGGTACCGCGTTGGGGCGGTATTTATCGGCGGTGTTCCTGCTCATCGCGCTCGTCTTCATCTGGCGATCCTTCTACGCCATGCGGATCGAACGCGAATAATTGGAGTTCAGTCCTCCTGATCTTAGCCCGTAGCGCCACACTGTTGGTGTGATTCGAAACGACGACGCGATCAGGGGACAGCGCAGATTACAGACTGATCCGCTGAACCAATCCGGCAACTCCGAGCATCTCGTAAGTCAGGCCGGAGGGGACATCGGGATTGGAGAGCATTGTCGCAGCGATCGGACAGCATGGATACGTAATTCTCTTTTTCGTCGTCCTGGCGGAAGCCGTCGGGATGCCGATTCCGGCCGCCCTGGGTCTGCTCGTCGCCGGCGGCGCCAGCGCTCGCGGCGCGATACTCGCGGCCGAGGCTCTGCCGCTCGCGATCCTCGCCATGCTCATCGGCGACAACCTGCTGTTCCTTCTGGGCCGCTATACCGGATGGTGGCTCCTGAGCGTGCTGTGTCGTGTGTCGCTGAATCCCGAAGCCTGCATCATGCGCTCAGCCGACTCGTTCTACCGGCGGGGTCGCATCATGCTGGTGTTCGCCAAATTTCTTCCGGGTATCAATACGATGGCGCCCCCTCTCGCAGGCAGCATGGGCATGAGGTTGCCGCAGTTCTTCTCGCTGGACGCGGCGGGCGCGTCTCTATACATCCTGACGTGGTTCGGGACTGGCTACCTGTTCAGCGACTTCCTGTCGGTGATCCGGCGCGGATACTCCGCATTCGGAGCTCTGGCGGAGTGGGCCATTGGGGCTGCGTTCCTGATCTGGTTCGCGACACGACTGCGGCTCTGGCTACGCTCTCGGAAAGGTACTCCCGTACCAATGATGACGCCCCGGGAAATCGCCTCGCGTAGTAATGTCGCGATTTTCGACGTGCGCAGCCACGGATACTATGAGCCGGGGACCATGCGCATCGCCGGATCCAGACGGCTCGATCCGCACGCGATCGCGGACCACCTGAACGAATTGCCGAAGGAAAAAGAGATCGTCCTCTACTGCACATGCCTCCGTGAAGCCACGGCCGTCCGCGTTGCGCGGTTACTCGCCGAGCAGGGGATTCCGTCAGCAGTGATCGCAGGTGGCCTCGGCGCATGGAAAAAGGCCTCGCTGCCGCTCGAGCCCGTCCCGGCCGAAGAAGTCGTCCTTCTCCCAAAATTCTCCTGATCGAGACCTATCGGGCTCATGTCGGCCAGGCTTCCGGCCACCGCTCACCCGTATATCGCTCTCACCAGACTGCGAATCGAACCCGGCACGAGGCCTTCCCAATCCTCCCCGCCCTCCATCCGCCGCCGCACTTCGCTCGAAGACACCTCGTCGAAACCAGGACCCGCATCCAGCACCGTAATGCGCTCCGCATGCTCCGGATCCGGCGCATACTCACCGGCCCGTCCCGCCACCAGCATGGGAAAACGTCCGATCATGTCCTCGAATACTCCCGGCCGCCCGTAATCCCACCGGGCGATCCTTTCAGCCGCATCGCGCCCGCAGACAAGCCGAATCTCAGCATCGGGACCATAAAACTCACGCGCCTCCTGCGCCATTTCCAGATAAAGCCCGCCATCTGTCAACGCGACAGAAAACTGCGGCTCCGCTTCGGCAATCCGGCCGAGCATTTCCACGCGATCCTCCAGGCGCGCGCGATCGAACTCCTTGTGCGGAAAGGCGCGCGGCAGCGTCCACACAACCTCGCCCGCCCAAATGAGAGCCGCGCGCGCGATTGCCAGATGCGCGACCGTCGGCGGATTCCAGGCCCCCGGAAACAATGCCACCCGCCCGGGCCCGGATTCTCCGTAACGGCTCCAATCACGATGTTGAAACGCAAGCGCCATCAGAACCGTTGTATTACACACGCGTTTCGATTCACCGTTCCGCGTTCGTATACATTGGAATAGAAATGTTCAACTGGGTTTGCCCGCAATGCGGGAAAGATGTTCCGCCTTCGAAGACAGAATGTCCGTACTGCGCCGACAGGGCGAAGGAGATGGCGGCGGCAGCCCCGCCCGAACCGCCTCACGGATGGCAGGCTACACCCCCGCAACCGCCACCCCCGCAAGGCTGGCCCCCGCAGCCGCCCCCTGGCGTATGGCAACCGCCCGCGCCCGCGGCGTCGCATCCAGCCCCACAGGCCTGGCAGCCCGCGGCTCCCCCGCCACCGCCGGCAGCGCCTTCCTGGGCGTCCCCGGCGCCCCCGCCTGTCGAGACAATGCAGGCCTCCGCTCATCCACCCGCCGGGAGCCCTCCCCCGCCGCCGGCGTGGCACGGCCACGCGCCGGCCTACCAGCCGCAGAACCATGCTGCGCCCTGGCCACCCGCGCAACCGGCGCGGACCGGTCCTCCCGCCTGGCTGATGGGGATCGCTTTCGCTCTCGCCTTCATCGGCATCTTCGCCGCGGTTTACTTTGGAATCCAGCGATTCGGCCGCACCAATCCCGTCGAAAAAGCCGGACTGGAAAACCCGGCGAACCCCTCGCAACAGAAGGTGACGAATCCCTTACAGAAGTATGTGGAAGTCGGCGGCATCCGGCTGCTCACCGAAAACAAAAAGCCGGTCGCGAAGTTCGTGGTGGTCAATCATTCGAGCGCCGAAATTCCGGACCTCGCGGCCAACGTGACGCTCTGGGCAAGCACGTCGCGCTCCGAAGAAGATTCCGTGGGATCCTTTTCGTTCAAATTGCGGAATCTCTCGGCCAGTGGCTCCCAGGAGTTGACGGAACCGCTGAAAACGAAGTTGAAGCCCTACGAGTTGCCGGACTGGCAGAACGCCACCGCCGAAGTCCAGATCACTTCGCCGCAGCCGTGACGCCCGCTCAGACCGATACGAACCGGGCATGCTCGCGATCCTTCCGGGCATGCTCGACGTCGAAGACCTGATTGTGCATTACGATCCACACGCCCGGCGATAGCACGCGCGCGGCGAACAGGCTCTCGGTCAGGTTCTGCAATCCGTCGGACCGCTCGAAACCCAGCGGCGTCATTGCTCCTGTCAAAACGATCGGATTTGGCAGTTCGCCCAGTCGCGATTTGAGCAGCTTCCCGGTCTCCACCATCGTGTCCGTCCCGTGCGTGATCACCACGGGGGCCTCGCCGGCTTTCGCGCGGACAACCGCTAAAACCAGTTCGCGGTCGTCCGGCGTCATTTCGAGACTGTCTTTGTTCATCAGCGGAGTGATCTCGATCTGCGCGTCCGGTAATCGGAGCGACTGCAGGTAAGGATCGATCTTGGCGATCAGGTTCTGCACCTGTCCGGATTGCTCCGAGTACACTTTTTCGATGGTGCCGCCAGTCGTCACGAGGTGAATTTTCATGGAGCGATGTTTCTTTATTGTGAAACGCGGCATCGCGCCGTCGCCGTGTGGTATCCTTCCCGCTCGAAGGGGGTTTTCATGGAAAGAAAGAAAGCATCTGACTTCCCGCAGGAACTGCTCAACCTTTTTGACAGGTACGTCCACGGCGACATCGATCGCCGCCATTTCCTGGACGGAGCCAAACGCTTTGCGAGCGGCGGCGTAACGGCAACCGCTCTATGGGAGAGTCTGCGGCCGAATTACGCCTGGGCGCAGCAGGTTCCGAAAGACGATTCCCGCCTGAAGACCGAATATGTCACGGTCGATTCCCCCAAGGGAAACGGGAAGATCCGCGGTTACCTGGTCCGGCCCGCCAATGCCACGGGAAAGCTGCCAGGCGTCCTCGTCGTCCATGAAAACCGCGGACTGAACCCCTACATCGAAGACGTTGCTCGCCGCCTGGGAACCGCCGATTTCATCGCTTTCGCCCCGGATGGACTCACATCCGTCGGTGGTTACCCCGGTAACGAAGAGAAGGGCGTGCAGTTGTTCGGCCAGGTGGATAAGCCCAAAATGACCGAGGATTTCCTCGCGGCGGCCTATTGGCTCAAGGGCCGTTCGGACTGCACCGGAAAAATCGGAGTCGTGGGATTCTGCTTTGGAGGCGGCATGGCAAACACCCTCGCCGTTCGGATGGGGTCCGACCTGAGCGCCGCCGTTCCCTTCTATGGAGGTCAGCCTCCCGCCGCGGAGGTGGCAAAAATCAAAGCGCCATTGCTGCTCCACTATGCGTCTCTCGATACGCGGATCACGGGCAATTGGCCGGCATACGAGGAAGCCTTGAAAGCGAATCACGTCACCTACACCGGCTATGTCTACGACGGCGCCAATCACGGATTCCACAACGACACCACGCCGCGCTACGACGAGCCGGCCGCAAAGATGGCCTGGCAGCGCACGCTCGACTTCTTCAACAAATACCTGAGGTAAGGTGGGTTTACTCTTTCTTTTTTCGATCATTGCCGCCGGCCCGGTTGGCATCTGGACAAGTCGAGATCTGAAGGCCTCCTCCGGAAAACTGGCCGCGGAGGCGCGCGCGAAAGGCATTGCGGGGCAGACGCTCGGAACCGCTGCGTCCCTCTGGCGCCGCGACAGGAGTGGTCAGGCCGAACTCCACCGCACGAAGACCGATCTCCTGGTCATCGAGGATGGCGCAGCAACCCTCGTCTTCGGAGGCTCGATCCCCGATGCGCACGCCACCGCGCCCAACGAGATTCGCGGCTCGTCGATTCGCGGTGGCGAGTCTCGCAAAGTTGCGCCCGGCGACGTGATTCGTATCCCGGCCGGAACCCCGCACCAGTTCGTGCTCGAGAAGGGGCAATCGATCGCATACTTTGCGATGAAACTGGCAAGATAAGTCCCGACGACACCGGAAGAACATACCTCGCTTTAGAATCGAAACAGAATGAACTTTGCAAACTCTCGCGCCGCAAAAATCGCGGCGCTGGCCGCCTCCGGTCTTTTCGCCGCGGTGGCGGTGGCAGTCGCCGCGACCCAGTACACTTCGCCGCTTCCCGGAATGCCTCCGGTCGAAAACCCCGCCGACATCTACGCAGCCGACCATGCCGGTAATCTGAGCCCCGCGGTCAGGGGCTACCCGGCGCTTGTCTACGTGCCCAACAGCAAGAGCGATACCGTCGATGTGATCGATCAGAAGACGTACAAAATCGTGGGGCACTTCAGCAGCGGCGGACGTGAACCGCAGCATGTCGTCCCGCAATACGACATGAAACGCCTGTGGGTGATCAACGATCTCGGCGACAGCGCCACCGATATCGACCCGGCCACCGGAAAACGCGGCAGGACAATTCCGGTCGAAGATCCTTACAACATGTATTACACGCCCGATGGAAAGTACGCCATCGTGGTGGCGGAGCGCAAACAGAAGCTGAACTTCCTCGATCCGCAGAGCATGAAACTCGTGGAGTCGCTGCCCGTCAACTGCCCGGGCATCGATCACATGGATTTCACGGCGGATGGCAGGTTTCTGATCGCAAGCTGCGAATTTTCTTCACAGGTGCTCAAAGTGGATGTCGCGGCGCGCAAGGTCGTTGGAACGCTTGCCGTGAATAAAGGCGGCATGCCACAGGATGTGAAAACTTCTCCCGATGGCA
>DASZUZ010000201.1:0-3949 GCA_035547415.1 Bryobacteraceae bacterium
CCGCAGAAGGACGCCGGCTGTCGAACCGAGCCGCCCGTATCGGAGCCGAGCGAAAGTACGGCTGTACCCTGCGCTACGGTGGCGGCAGAGCCGCCGCTGGACCCGCCGGGGACCCGGTCGAGCGCGACCGGATTGCGGACCGGCCCATAGGCGCTGTTTTCATTTGACGAGCCCATCGCGAACTCGTCGCAATTCGTCTTGCCGAGAATCACGCCGCCGGCCGCTTCGATGCGTTCTACCGCCGTGGCGTCATAGGGCGCGACGAAATGCTCCAGCATGCGGGACGCGCACGTGGTCACGATTCCTTTGGTCAGGATGACGTCTTTGATGGAAATCGGAACGCCGGCAAGCGGTCCGGGCTCCTCGCCCGCCGCGATCTTTGCATCCACACGCGCCGCGGCCTCCAGCGCGCGATCCGGACACAGCCGGAGATATGCATTGGTCCGCGGATTTTCGTCAACTGCATATTCGAGCGCCTGCCGGGTCAATTCGACAGCGCTGAATTCACGGTTGAAGAGTCCAAGGCAAATGGTGTCGATCGTGTGTTCGTTCACCGCTCGATCACCTTCGGCACTTTGAAGTAGCCGGAACCGGAGACGGGAGCATTCGCGACGGCAAGTTCATTCCCGATCGGCGCGCGCTCCACGTCGGGCCGCAGAGTAGCCGTTTCTCCCGCCGGATAAAGCACCTGGGCCATCGGCTCCACTCCTTCCGTGTCGATTTCCGCGAGCCGGTCCATCTGAGCGAGAATTCCACCCAGATCGTGGACCATCCGGCCGATTTCATCTTCGGTAAGGTTCAGGTTCGCGAGGTTGGCGACGTATCGTACTTCGTGCTCTGTCAGCTTCAAATTAAATCCCTTACGCGCTCTCGCGACGGCGAGCGTTGCGATACACAAGGCGCATTCCCGGATCCTGAATCTGCAGCGACTCGTCGGCCGGCGCCAGCGCGGGCAGCGTTTCCCGTTGCGCTTCACGACGCGGAGGCATGACGCGGAACTCCAGGTCGGCAACCACCTCCGGACCGATTGCCTTTTCAAGGTTCTTCAAAATCTGGAAACGAAGACTCCAGAGGTTCTGGCGCCACACCTCGTCTTCCACTTCCACGACCAGTCTTTCACGGACCAGTTTGACGGCGCGGGTGCGTTCGGCAAGACGTTTGCCTACCGCCTTCTTCCATGCCCCGCAGGCCATCCGTTCGCGGTTGATGAGGTCGGACACACCAGTCCATCTGGAGATAATGCGACTGGCTTGATCCATGAGACGGTAACGATCATAGCAGAGCGCCACTGCGTGTCGCCGGGGCGTGATGAACGATCGCTGAAGCTCTGAAAAGCGCCGTAAGCCTTTACTCCACGACGACGTGAGTTCCGCGCCGTCCCGTACGGCCGATACGCTCGATCCGGTCATCGAGGATCCGGCGAATTCCCTTCAGAAACTCAATCCGCGATTGCCGGAAATGCTCGGCCGCGTCTTCCGAAGGGCCGATATTCCGAAAGAACTTTCCGATGGCTTCATTGGCCTCACAGCAGATGCAGTGGGCATGAACATGGGCCTGCCCGGTTTCTTCACTCATACGGAACTCCTCATCTCCACAATAACGTTATTTCCTTCCAGGCGGGCGCCGGTGGGAATCAGCGCCGTCATCGACGTCGGCAGTCCGATATGACGCCGCAGGGTCCCGATCTCGACCACCAGCTCGTCCTGCTTCTTGAACAGCCCGATCTCGCCTTTCTGCGCGAATGGCAGATGGAGCAGAACCTGATAGCGATCGTCTTTCCGAACGAAGGAGTAGGGCCGGTCGGTGCGCGTTACCGCGGCCGGATCCCGGTCTTCGCCGTACATCACGTCCGCCAGTTCCCCCAGCCGTTCGATGCCGAGAACTTCGGTCCGGAACAGCGGGACTCGGGTCACCGGGATCGGCGCGAAATAGGCCTCGATGTCCGCCAGCACTTTCGCCTGCAGGCCCCGCCACGTTTCGAAAAATTCGTCGTGAACCTCAGCGAGAAAAAGCCGATTGACGATCACCTGATCCACCGTCAGGCCGTGCAGCGAAAAGTAGACGAATGCGCGCTGGGTCTCGCGCAGCACCATCTTTTCGGCGTTTGTTACGAGCCGGACGCTGGTCACCTGGGAATCTTCGAGAACCGTGTCGATGCCATCAATTTTCGCGAACAGATCCTGGATGTTCTGAAAGTAAGAATCGGACGGCATTTCGACGGGCGCGACGCGATTGGCGATCGGACGGATGGCCTTCAGTACCTTGCGTTCGAACGTAAACACGTGTTTCATGTACCAGTCGAGCGTGGTCGGCAGGCTGATGAAGCGCAGGCTCTCGGCCGTGGGCGCGCAATCGAGTACAACGACGTCAAACTGACCGGTCTTCCGGTACTGATTGACGTACATCAGCGCGCTTAACTCCTCCATGCCGGGGAAGATCGCCATCTCTTCCGCCTCTACCGAACTGAGTCCGCTGGTCCGGAGCAGGGAAGTGATGTACCCGGAGATGGCGTCCCAATGTCGCTTGATTTCGCGCTGGATGTTGACTTCCTGAATCCAGAGCCTGTCCGCCACCGCTTTCGGCTCGCCAGTCGCCCCGTGAAAGAGTTCGCCGTTCAGATCGAAGGAGTCCGCCAGACTGTGCGCGGGGTCCACGCTCATCACCAGGGTCTTGTAACCCCGCTTCGCCAGCTTTACGCCGGTAGCGGCGGCGACGCTGGTCTTTCCAACGCCGCCTTTGCCGCTGTAGAGAAGAATCCGCATGTCCTTCTGATGCTGTATACGTCAACGACGGCGTAAAGGTTCGGTGTGCTGGCGAAGAGGATCCTCCACGTACTCGAAATCGGGCTCCGAATTCCACGGGCCCCGCTGGTCCGCGGCGCCATCGGAACTCATGTTGAAGTAGATGTTGACCGTTTCGTCCGGCTGCACGTTCCCGAAGAAGGGGTCCGTCAGCTTCCCGAGCGACTGCAGCGCGGACATGAACATCTTTGTGTGCGAAATCTCGCGCGTCAGCAGATGGATCAGGGTCTTCCTGCTTCCCTCGTCGGGGGCTCGTTTGACCAGTTCCTCGTAGGTCTGCCGGGCGCCCGCCTCGGCCGCGATGTCCGCGCGGAGGTCGCGCACCACGTCGCCGCCTTCATTGATGTAGCTCGCCGTCCAGGCGTTGCCGAGACTGTCGAGGAAGTGCGGGCCTTTCCCTCGTACCGCGAAAAGCGGGCTCTCGTCCGCTTTCGCTTTGTCCACGCCCTTCGTGTGCAGCTCGATCAAACGGCCGACCATCTCGAGGTGGCCGAATTCTTCGACCGCGATGTCCTGGAGCATGTCTTTGATCCCGGGGTGCTCGACGTGAAACGACTGCACCCAGTACTGCAGCGCCGCCGTTAACTCGCCGGTGGCCCCGCCGAACTGCTCCAGCAAATATTGTCCGAACGCCGCGTCCGGCGTTTCGACCGTGACGGGGCGCAGCAATTCCTTCTTGTGAATAAACACGGAAAACCTCCGGGTCCGAGGTTTGCACCTCATACGCCACCGGGGATCTTTCCACAACGGGAAGCGGGGTTATCAGCCGCGAAATAGCTTTGAACAGCTCTAACCGGCAAGCGCGGCGGCAATCAGCTCACGGAGTCCGAATACGCCGTCCACCGTAAGACCCGGCTTCCAGCGCGGATCGAGAGCAAGGTAAGAACTACTGTCTCCAAGGAGCAATCCCAGGAACGTCTCCGCGACGATTCTTCCGCCCACGGGGCCGAGTTTCCGCGTAATGACTGGTTTATCGCCCGTGGTTGTTTTGATCGTCACCGTTGTTTCGATGGTTTCCGCCAGCACATAGGTCCATAACGGGCAATTTCCGTTGAATGCCAGCGGCGCGATATCGGTGATTGGAACAAGCAGGTCGGCAGGGTCGCCCGTAAACTTGCCGATCCGGATCTGCGCATCGGGAAGGGGAT
>DASZUZ010000202.1:0-4305 GCA_035547415.1 Bryobacteraceae bacterium
TTCTGCTTGTCGGCCGGCAGACCGTCCGTCACGCCCAGCGGCACCCGCCACGCGAACTCGCCCGTGTTCACGTTCACGGCCGTCAACTCGCCCCATGGCGGCTGCTGGCAAGGCAGTTGCTGAACGCCGGGGCCCTTCACGCTGAACCGCCCGCCGCCCGGCACGCCCTCGTACGGACCGTCCGGATCCACGCGATTCCCCGAACCGCTGCCCGTCGCCGGCCCCTTCTTCGGATCGTGATCCTTCACGCCGGACATCTGCCCCAGTTCGTTCGTGTTCACGAACAGATAACCCATCTGCGGATTGAACGACGTACCGAACCAGTTGACCCCGCCATGATTCCCGGGGAACTGCACGCGCAACCGGTTATAAGTCACCGGCAGGTAAGGCCCGCCCATCTGCACGCCTTCGATCAGCTTCTTGCACGATGCTTCCAGTTCCGGCGTCACCGTCGCGATATCCGCCGGGCTCATCGTCATCCGCGACAGCGGTGGCGGCTTGAGCGGAAACGGCTGCGTCTTCGACGTATGTTCGGTCGGAATCTCGCTCTGTGCGACCGGACGTTCTTCCACGCCATAAATCGGCTTGCCCGTCACTCGGTTCAGCAGAAACACCAGCCCGACTTTGTTCATCGCAACGACCGCGGGAATGGTCTTGCCACCATGCTTCACGTCAATCAGCGCCGGCGCGCCCGTCAGATCCGCGTCCCAGATATCGTGGTGCACGATCTGGAAGTGCCACAGATACTTCCCGGTGTTCGCGTCCGCCGCCACAAGACTGGAACTGAAGAGATTGTTGCCCGCGCGGTCGCCGCCATACTGATCCACCGAAGGCGCGCCGAACGGCATGTAAACGATGCCGCGCTCCGCGTCCACCGTCAGGAATCCCCACACGTTCACGCCCGAGCGGTTCTTCCAGCTGTCGCCCGCCCACGTGTCATGGAACTTCTCGCCGGGCTGCGGAATCGAATGGAACGTCCACACCACCTTGCCCGTCCGCATATCCCACGCGCGCACGTCGCCCGCCGGTCCGTGCGGCGGATTCTCCTGCGTCGTGCCGCCGGCAATTACCAGGTTCTTGTAAACGATTGGTGGCGAAGTCAGCGCGTTGCGCCCCGGCAGCCCCCGCATGATCTCGGGAGTGTTCATGTTGACGATCCCGTTATCGCCGAACGCCATGTTGGGTTTGCCGGTCTTCGCGTCCACCGAGTACAGCTTTCCGTCACTCGATCCGAATACGATCTGCGCCGGTGTCTTGCCGTCGCCCCCCCAGTATTCGACGCCGCGCGTAGCCGGATTTCCTGTCGGGAGATGAAAGGCCCACAGCTCTTTTCCGGTCGTCGGGTCCACCGCCACCACGCGCGAATAAGGCGTGGCGATATACATGGTTCCGTTAATGACCAGCGGCGTGGCTTCACTGGGGCGGAAACCCGACCCGAATCGGCCGCGCCCGAACCGGCTCCGCGCCGGCGCATCGGGCGTATCGCCCACGGCGCCGCCCGGCCCACGCCCTTCCGGCTCGGCTGCAGTGGTCGCTCCGTTCGCCGGCCTCATGTGATAAACCCACGCCACTTTGAGCTTGCTCACGTTGGCGGGCGTGATCTCCGTCAGCGGTGAGAACCGCATTCCTCCGGGATCGTGCCCATAAGTCGGCCATTCTTTGGACAGGTCGGCGGTCTTGCCGCCCTTCGTCTGCGCGAGCGCGCTGCCGCCTGCCGCCATCAGGAGCGCGCCGCCGCCTGCAAGCAGGGAGCCTGCAATTCGCTTGAAATTCATCATCGATATCCGTTCTGTTCCAATCGCCGGGAACGCAGACCGAGCATGCGGGGCGAAGCTGCCGGCTTGCGGCCCGCGCCTGCCCATCGACTGAAATCGGAAGCCCCATCGAAAGTTGGGGGCTCCCCATCCGGAACGCAACTCAGTAGTTCAGGTAAAGGATATAACATCGAATTCAATGAGTCTTTGAACTCGCTTGAATCGCCATCGGCTCCTGCATCGGCTGCCTGTCGCGCCGGATTTTAATGAATAAGTACGAGTAAGTCGGGGTAAGTCCGGAAATCCGTTAAGTAAATACCCCGGTTATGTACGTGTCCGGCCTCGGTATTATTGACTCTCCAGCAGGACCCCGCTTCGCCGCTTATCGCTCGCGATCGTTCACAACAGGCAAAAGGACGCGGAACGCGCTGCCGCGGCCCGGGGCGCTGTCAACCGTGAGGCCGCCGTTTCGAGCCCGGACAATGCCCGCGATCGCCGCCAGGCCCAGGCCTCGACCGGTGAACTTCGTCGTGAAGAACGGATCGAAGATTTTCGACTGATTCTCCGCTTCGATGCCATGCCCCGTATCCCGCACTTCCAAAGAGACGTATTTCCCCGCCGCGACCTCCTGTCCGAGTGCGTCGATAAATCCGCTCTCGATCTCCGCTATGGCGGTCGATACGGCAATTGTTCCCGAATTCCCGTCTCCGATCGCTTCGCCGGCGTTGATGACCAGATTCATCAGAATCTGCTGGAACTGGCTGGGATCCATCTGAACGAGGGGCAGGCCTTCTTCTGCCGCAAACGCGAGGCGAATGCTGTCGGGGATCGAGAACTGCATGAGCGCGCTTGTCTCGCGAACCAGTTCCGACACATCGACGTCCCGCAACAGAAACTGGCCTTTGCCCGAGTAGGCCAGCAACTGACTCGTCAGGTGGGCCGCCCGCTCGGCATTCCGGATGATTTCCTCGATCCTTCTGTTCTGGTATGGCGGATAATCGTCGAGGAGCAGGCTTGCCTGGCCAATGATCGCCGTCAGCAGGTTATTGAAGTCGTGCGCGATCCCGCCCGCGAGCAGGCCCACACTCTCCAGTTTCTGCCTCTGCAGGACGACCTCCGCCGCCCGGCGGCGCTCCGTCTCATCGCGCAATACTTTGGCGGAACCGCGCAACTGACCGGCTTCGTCGCGAACGGGCTCGGTGACCCACCGCGCCCAGAAGCGCGTTCCGTCCCGGCGCGCCAGCCATCGCGCGTCCTCTCTGCGCTCGCCGGCGCTCGTCGAACCCGTTCCCTCGCTCGAACTCTCCTCGGACTGTTCCTCCGGCATCAGCAGACGCGAGAATGGCTGCTCCATCATCTCTGCGCTCGAATAGCCGAACAGACGCTCGGCCCCCGGGTTCCAGCTTGTCACTCGCCCATCCGGATCCGTTTGCACGAGCGCGTATTCCAGAACGTTTTCCACAAAAAGGCGAAATCGCTCTTCGCTCTGGCGCAGCCGTTCCTCCGCGAGCCTTCGCTCCGTCACGTCGCTCGCCGCGCCGAACCACTCTGTGATCTCGCCGCCCTCGTCCAGCAGCGGCACTGCCCGCGACAGCGTCCACCCCAGGCTGCCGTCGATCCGCCGTACCCGGTGTTCCAGTTCGAAAGTCCGTTTCGTCTGTACGGCTTCCCGGATCGCGTCCAGAACGCGAGCCTGATCGTCCGGATGAATGTATTTCTCAAGCCACGATCCGCTGGGATCCTTCGTGTCTGAGATGAACCCTTTCCCGTCCAGTTGGTGCATCTGGGTCCAGTCCGGACTCATCCGGTACACCACATAAGAACTCGCGTTCACCAGCGCCCGGAAACTCTCTTCGCTCTGGCGGAGCGCTCTTTCGGCGCGCGCCCGCTCCACCGCCGCCCAGGTTCTCTCCGCCGTCTCCTGCACCAGCCGGATCTCGAAAGGCGTCCACTTCCGGGGCGACGATTGACAGACATTCAGGACAGCGACCAGCTTGCCCTCCTTGACCAGGGGCACTCCCACATACCCCCGCAACCGCAGCCTCTCGAATCGCGCGCTCTCTTCCACGCCCAAAGGCGCGTTGCTGACCTCCGGAAGGACGAGTGGCGCTCCGCCGCGCAGCGCGCTGTGAACAAACGGAAAATCCTGCAGCCGGTACGTTCCGGCGATGCTGGTTTCGCCGGCCACCGGATAGTCGCGGCGCACCACGCCGCGCTCGGCTTTTTCGTCGTAATCGTAGTAGTAAGTGTGGCTCGCGCCCAGATGGTCGCCGAGCAGTTGACAGGCGACTCTTTGGATTTCCACGGGATCCGCCAGTGTCCGGATCCGATCCCCCAGTCGCACCAGAAAGGATTGCCGTTTTTCTTCGGCCCGGAGCGCATCCTCTCTTTGCCGGCGCTCCTCGTCCGCCAGGAGGCGGTGCGTGGTTTCGAAAACCGTTACCAGCACGCCCGCCACGCCGCCAGTCTCGTCCCGCACGGGGCTGTAACACGAGGTGAAATATGCCTCTTCGCGGTACCCGTGGCGTAGTGTCGGGATCATCTGATTGTG
>DASZUZ010000203.1:0-8471 GCA_035547415.1 Bryobacteraceae bacterium
GATCAGCAGGACACCAAAAACGAACGCATACGCGCCGATCAGCATGGCGATCGCGAGCGCTCCGGCCAGCGGCATGAACCATGCCAGAAGACCGAAGACAATCGAGGCGACCCCGGTAAGCAGCAGCAGAATTTCGCCGGCGACGTATTTGCGGATCCGGAAAGCCGCCAGGATCTCAGCGACACCGGTTACGATCGCCCACGCCCCGATGATCATTGTGAGCGCAAATGCCGTAATCGCGGGCCAGATCAGAGTGAGAAGACCCGCCACCGTACCTGCAATGCCTTCGAACAGCAGTGCGCCCCATCGCTCGTGAGCCGCCGCCGAGCGAACGGCGCCAATGAGGCTGATCACGCCATCCACCACCGCATACGCTCCGAATAACAGGACCAGCGCGGCCAGCGTGATCGCCGGCCAGACAAACGTGATGACCGCGAAGAGGACTGCAAAAATGCCCCGCAACACCAGTGACCACCAGTTCCTTGCCAATACGAATGTCATAACTTTCCTCCCGATCCGGCTTCAGCGGCGCCTCGCCCTTGCACCTTCCATTCCCGGGATTCGGCGCAAACTCCCACATTGCCGACAGCGGAGTCAGCCACTTGCCCGACGCGGCGACCCAGAGCCTCGTTCACTTCGGCGATGAGGCGGTCCGGCAAAAAGGGCTTTTCCAGGAAATGCCAATCTGCCGGCAGGGCGAGTGGACCGTCGCGCCAGCCGGACATCAGCAGCACCCGAGTGCCTGGTCGTGCGCGTCCGAACCATGTTGCGAGATCGATTCCACTGACTGCTCCGGGCATGGTGATGTCAGACAGCAGAAGATCGATCTGAGTCTCACAGGAAGCCGCGAGCCCGATTGCCTCCGCTCCGGAGGATGCCTGAATCACCTGAACACCCTCCATGCGGCTGAGAACGCAAGCGCAAAACCGGAGGACCATACTGTCGTCATCCACGAGCAACACCGTGAACATACGCGCCTCGCATTCCTCTTCCGGCGTCTTACGACTTCGCGCCCGGGGGCAAGGCATAGGCGAGCGGACTCGTGAAGAACAACAGCGTGTGAGCCCCGTCACTCGTCTCCACTTCCAGGGCTGGCCCTGCTTCCGGTGTCGTTGGCGTGACCCACAGACTCGTCACCCCCTGAACGCCGTGGGTGAAGTGATCGGAAGGCGTATCTGTAAATGTGATCCAGACGGCTCTCTCCCGGTCCTTCACATCGGCCGAGATCCCTTCAAAAGGACGATCCTCGGCGACGATTCTTTCCACGTCACCGGCGTGAAGGATCTCGAGCGTCGCATGTGCTCCCCGATTTTGCCGGGTGAAATCCGCCAGAAATGCGGGCCACCGCTCCGGCACGATCTGCTGAGTGTTCGCTCCACGCGTGATACTGCCCGGATTATTCATAAAACGTACCTCCACTTCTCGTCTGTGTGTACTCGATTCAGGAATCTGCCGGCCTGAAAAGCTGCAATCGCCGTGCCACGCAATGGCTGCGGCGTGGCTAAGCGGAAGTCCTTCGGCTGAACGACTGTCAGGCTGGAAATTGTCTGAAGCGGCGCTATTTATGTGCGCCTCAACGCTGCATACCGCGCCGGTTCACGCAGGCTGCATGGCTTATTCCGGGCAATATCCGGAGTCAATATGGAGACCTGAAAAGGGATGTGAATGCGAAAAGGGCAGGCGCTTTCGCAACCGCGATCACGCCTGCCCTTCTTCAATTGAGGAGAGATTACCGCTGAATACGGGCCGAGCCGCCTTTGGCGAAGGAACGCACCTGATCGACCGTCGCCATGGTCGTATCGCCGGGGAAGGTGGTGAGCAGGGCTCCGTGAGCCCAGCCGAGTTTCACCGCTTCTTCAGGCGATTCGCCGCTCAGCAGGCCGTAGATGAAACCCGACGCAAACCCGTCGCCGCCGCCCACGCGGTCGTGCACGTCGAGTTCGGTTTGCGGCGCCGAAACGATCTTCCCGTTGATCCACGCCACGGCGCCCCACGTGTGGCGCGAGGTGGAATGCACTTCGCGCAGCGTGGTCGCCACAATCTTCACGTTCGGATGCTTCTTCACCACGTTGTCCATCATCGCGACAAACGCGCTGGTATCCAGCTTCGAAGTAGCCTCGACTGCTGGCCCGGGAATTCCAAGACCCTTCTGCAGATCTTCTTCGTTGCCGACGAGAACGTCCACCTGATCGACGATGCGCCCGAGCGTCTCGACCGCCCGATCTCCGCCGCCCGAAATCTTCCACAACTTCTCGCGGTAGTTCAGGTCGAACGAAGTCACTGCGCCGGCCGCTTTTGCCGCCTTCATGCCTTCGATGATCAGTTCGCCCGTGGTCGAAGAGAGCGCGGCGAAGATGCCGCCCGAATGGAACCAGCGGATGCCGTTCGCAAAAATCGCATTCCAGTCGAAATCGCCCGGCTGCAGAAGAGCGCCCGCTTCGTTGGCGCGATTGTAGAACACGACGGGGGCGCGCACGCCATGCCCCCGGTCGCTGTACACCGCGGCCATGTTCGGCCCGTTGACGCCGTTGTGTTCAAACCGCTTGTAGAACGGCTTGACGCCCATGGCTCTCACCCGTTCCGCGATGAGATCGCCAATCGGGTAATTGACCATGGCGGTCGCGACGCCGGTGGAAAGCTCGAAGCAGTCCGAGAGATTGGCGGCGCAGTTGAACTCGCCGCCGCTCACATGGATCTCGCAGACCCGCGCTTTCCGGAATGGAATGATCCCCGGGTCCAGGCGGTGTACCAGAGCGCCCAGCGCGAGGAAGTCGAGTCCGCCCTGAACGGCAGGGCGGATATTCAGTCCGTGACTCATTTGGTTCTGATTTCCTGAGTAATTAAACGTTGTACGTTGTCGAGGACACGCGTCCGCCACGCCCGGTCCAGTTGGTGTGGAAGAACTGCCCGCGCGGCTTGTCGATGCGCTCGTAGGTGTGGGCGCCGAAGAAATCGCGCTGAGCCTGCAGCAGGTTCGCGGGCAGGCGCGCGGTACGGAATCCGTCGAAGAAGGAAAGCGCCGTCGAGAAAGCCGGCGTCGGTACGCCGTATTCGATGGCGCGAATGGCGGCGCGGCGCCAGCCACCCTGGTATTCGTTCAGCGTCTTGCTGAAGAAGTCGTCGAGCAGAAGGTTGCCGAGTTCGGGATTCTTGTCGAAAGCCTCCTTGATCTTGCCGAGGAAGCGGCTGCGGATGATGCAGCCACCGCGCCACATCAGCGCGATTCCGCCGAAGTTCAGATGCCAGCCCTGCTCTTTGGCGGCTTCGCGCAGCAGCATGTAACCCTGCGCATACGATATGATCTTCGAGCAATAGAGTGCGCGGCGGACGTCTTCGATGAAGTCCTTCCGATCCTGGGAGAGTTCCTTCTTCGGACCGGAGAGTACGTTCGAAGCTTCCACGCGAGCGTCTTTGATTGCGGACAGGCAGCGCGCGAAAACCGCTTCGCCGATCAGCGTCACGGGCATTCCGAGATCGAGCGCGCTCACGCACGTCCACTTGCCCGTTCCCTTCTGCCCCGCGGCGTCCAGAATTTTGTCGACAAGCGGTTCGCCGTCTTCATCCCGCTTCGAGAAAATCTCCGCGCTGATTTCGATCAGATAGCTGTCGAGTTCGCCTTTGTTCCACTCGGCGAAGATCTCGTGCAATTCGTCGGCATTCACGCCCAGCCCGTCGCGCAGCAACTGATAGGCTTCGCAGATCAGCTGCATGTCGCCATATTCGATGCCGTTGTGGACCATCTTCACGTAATGGCCCGCGCCTTCTTCGCCCACCCAGTCGCAGCAGGGCGTTCCGTCTTCCACCTTCGCGGCGATCGACTGGAAAATGTCTTTCACGTGCGGCCAGGCTTCAACGCGACCGCCCGGCATGATCGAAGGGCCTTTGCGCGCTCCTTCTTCACCGCCGGAAACACCTGCGCCCACAAAAAGAATGCCCTTTTCCGCAAGTGCCTTCGTGCGGCGATTGGAGTCCGGGAAATGCGAGTTGCCGCCATCGATCACGATGTCGCCCGGTTCCAGATACGGCAGCACGGCGTCGATCATCTGATCGACGGTTTCACCGGCCTTGACCATCATCATGACGCGTCGGGGCCGTTTCAGCAGCTTTGCGAATTCCTCGATGGAATGGGCGCCGGTAACCTGGGTCCCCTTCGCTTCGTTATTGATGAAGTCGTCTACTTTCGAGACGGTTCGATTGAAAACGGCCACCTTGAATCCGTGGTCGTTCATGTTAAGAACCAGGTTCTGCCCCATTACGGCCAGACCGATCAATCCGATGTCACAGCTTCCCGGCTGCATAGCTCTCCTGATAGGTGGAATGACGAATTCTCTATTCTATCCATGCCAGGGAAGCGGCGCGAACGGGCCTCCCGTCGGGCCCCGGGCTACGCGGCGTCATGAAAAATGATTCCCATCGTGTAGCGCGATCCTGCTCGCACCGTGCTCACGCCATGCCGCATGTTCACGCGATAAACGCCGCGCGCGCCCTGTCGCGGCCGGTGGTGTACGGCGAAGATCACCGCCTCCCCCTGAACCAGCGGAACGACTTCCGCGCGCGACTGCATGCGCGGACGCTGTTCCACCAGCACGAACTCGCCGCCCTCGAAGTCCAGCCCCGGACGGCTGAGCAGAAAAGTGGCCTGCAGCGGGAACACGTGCTCGCCGTAGAGATCCTGGTGCAGGCAGTTGTAATCCCCGGGTCCGTATTTCAGGACGAGCGCTGTCGGCCGCCCCTGGCCCGCCGCATGGCATCGCTCCAGCATCTGCTCGTGCCGCGCCGGATAGCGCGTCTCCAGTCGCAGCGCTTTCGCCCAGTCGTTGGCGACAGGGGCTAGCTGTTCGTAAAAGGAAGATCGCAGGTCCTGAACGACGGACGGCAGCGGGTACGAGAAATACTTGTATTCGCCCAGCCCAAAGCCGTGCCGCGCCATGACCACCCGGCTTCGGAAAAGTTCGTCGCGGGAATACAGGGACGTCAGTTCCGCGCACTCTTCGGGGCGGAGCAAAGGGCCGGTCGTGGCGAATCCACGCGTATGCAGATCCTGGCGCAGCAAGTTCCAGTCCGGCTTCAACGCGCGCCTTCCCGTTCGAGCAGTTTCCGTTTCCGCTCCGTTCCCCACCGGTAGCCGCTCAGTCCGCCGTCCGCCCGTACCACGCGGTGACAGGGCACCACCACGGCGGCGGGATTCGTCGCGCAGGCACGCGCCACGGCGCGCACCGCCGAAGGCTGCCCCAGGCGGGCGGCAACTTCGGTATAACTCTCGGTCTTTCCCGAGGGAATGTCCCGCAGAGCCCGCCAGACGCGTTGCTGAAAGAGCGTGCCCTGAAGATCGAGCGGCAGATCGTACGATCCGCCGGGATGCTCGATCTGATTCACCACCGCTTCCACGTAACGATTGAAACCGGGATCCGCGAGCGTGATGGAGGCTCGCGGAAAATCGCGGCGCAACTCGTCAATCAGGGCCTGCTCGGCGTCCCCGAACCGGACCGCGCAGATGCCGCGTTCCGTCCCGGCGACCAGCACCAGCCCGAGCGCGCATGGCGTCACGGCGTACCCGATCGCCACGCCCGCGCCGCCGCGCTGATACTGCCGTGGTTCCATGCCGAGAAGTTCCGGGGCTTTCTCGTAGAACCGGCTGCCCGAATTGAATCCGGCGTCATATATGGCGTCCGTCACGGACGTCCCGCCGCGAAGTCCGGCGCGCATCCGGGCGGCGCGCTTCTGCTCCGCATACTGCCGCGGCGTGAGGCCGGTCATTTTTCGGAATACCCGGAGGAAGTGAAACCGGCTCAGGCCGGCGGCTTCGGAGAGAGCATCGAGCGACGGCGGCGTCTCCGCTTCGTCGATCAGAAGACAAGCCTTCCGGACCGCTTCGGCATGCCGCTCATTCTGCGACGCCTCATTCGGGCGGCAGCGTTTGCAGGGACGAAATCCCTCCCGCTCCGCGTCGGCGCAGGTATCGTGAAACCGGATATTGCCGCGGAGCGCAAGCCGCGACGGACAGGCGGGGCGGCAGTACACGCCGGTGGTCGCGACAGAGTAAACGAACTCGCCATCGGCGGCCGGATCTCGCCGCAGAAGCGCCGCCCACCGCTGATCGTCTTGTTGCTTCATGGCTTCATCATCGGGCGGCAAGGCGCCCCGCGCACTCCGGCGATTGCTCTCAAATTCGGCGGAGAGACGCCAAGTAGGAGCCATATTCCTGTTATAAACTTGCAGTGAACCATGGAAAAATCGAACCACCTGTCCCGGCGTGACGCCGTGAAACTGGCGGGAGCCGCCGGCGCGGCAATGGCGGCCTCGCAACTCGACGGAGCCCCGGCCATCGTGAAGGCCGCGGGAGATCAGGTTCGGTTTGGTTTGATCGGAACCGGCAGCCGTGGGGATTATCTTCTCAAGCACTTGCACGGCATCGATAACGGCCGCTGCGTCGCCCTCTGCGACATTAATCAGGAGCATCTCGACCGCTCCGCGCAGACCATCGGCACGAATCCCGCCAAATATAAGGATTACCGCGAACTCCTGAGCCGCAATGACGTGGATGCGGTCATTATCGCGGTGCCGCTCTTCATGCACTTTCCGGTGACGAAGGACGCGCTGCTCGCGGGCAAACATACGTTCTGCGAAAAGAGCCTGGTCTTTCGGCCGCGGGAACTCGCGGAGCTTCGCGCGCTCGTGGATCAGCGTCCGAAACAGGTGCTGCAGGTCGGCCTGCAGCGCCGCTACAGCGAGTTTTACCAGGCCGTCAAGAGCATGGTCGATAAGGGCATCCTCGGGAACGTGACCCACATGTACGCGCAGTGGAATCGCAATCCCGGCTGGAAGATGAAGCCCATGCCGAATAAGGAAGACCAGATGATGGCGAACTGGCGGCTGTACCGGCAGTATTCGGGCGGTCTCGCGGCGGAACTCGCTTCCCATCAGGTGGACGTGGCGGAATGGATGTTCGGATCGCCGCCCGAGTCGATCATCGGCGTGGGCGGCCACGATTACCAGTTCGACGGGCGCGACATTCTGGATAACATCCAGATGATCTATAAGTACCCGAAGAAGCAGAAGCTCATCTCGATGTACATCTCGACGAACTCGCATCTGGCGCTGTTTAACTCGACGCGGACCGAATTCGGCGAACTGATCATGGGTACCGAAGGGGCGGTCGAGATTACGGTGGGTGACGATACCAATCCCGTGCTGGCGACCTGGTATCGGGAACCGGCGCCCCCGCCATCGGTGACTCCGGCGAATGAGAAGAAGGCATACGTAGCCGGAGCAACGATGGTCGCGGCCGGCGCGCAGAAAGGCGTGCCGATCCTGCTCGACCGCGACAAAGTCACGCCGAACGAGAACTTCCTCGATCGGGAGATGAAGTTCGCCCGGCAATGGCTCTATTCGAAGGGCGTGATGATGCCGGAAGAACAGCGAAACCCCGTCGATACCGAACTGCAGAGTTTTTTCAACGATTGCCGCACCGGCGGCCGGCCAAAAGCGAATATCGACGTAGGGCTCGCCGATTCAGCGACCGTCATCCTGACGAATCTTGCGCTGGACGAAGACCGCAAGGTCATGTGGTCGGAACTGGACGAACTCCAGAAAGGTCCCGCAGTCGATACAAAATCAAGAAAGTCCTAGTTTTATCGGCGTTTATCTGCGTTCATCTGTGGCCATCAGAACAAACTCAGAACGACCACAACAAGCTGGTATACCCCGTGTGAGCGTGGAAGTTCTCATAAGTTGAAAACAACCCGAACTCCTCCCGGTAACCGTAATACTGGTATCCCAGGTTATATCGCAGTTTCTCCGTAATCCGCAGCGATAGCCGCGCCAGCGGACTCTGATAAGTCAGCGGAAACGTCTGCGCATTATAAAAGACCTGCTGGACCGAAGTCGCCGGCATGTTCAGAGATCCGCGCCCGTCCCCCACGTCCTTCGTGATGTTATATCCCACGTACAGATCGGCCCTTCCACCGATCGCAACCCGCACCCCCAGATTCGCGGCATGGATGTTGCTGATGTAAATCGACTGCATCCCCATGATCTCGGCAGGTTGCGGCGATCCCGCAAAGAAATCGATCCCGCCGATCGTATCGAGATGCAGCTTCGAGTAAGAAGCATCGAACGACACCCACGACCGCGCATTCCATGACGCATCCGCGGTGTAAGTTCTCGACCGCGAACTGTAAGCCGTGATCTGGATCGAGTTATTGTTGTAATTCTCCAGATAGTCGGCGCTCAGCGTGAGAGCTTTTGTCCGGTACTGCGCCTTCGTCCGGATCGCATGATAATCTCGCAGACTGATGGGCGTGAACGGATGATTATTGCGTCCGATCTCGCCTTCCAGATGCACCCGAAGCATCTTCCAGGGCAGCCAGTTGATACCGGCAACGCCCGCCCGTGTCTGGTTCGATTGCTCGGCCGTGATGCCGTCAAAGGGAAAACCGGCGACACCGAAATCTTCGGTCGAACGAATCAGG
>DASZUZ010000204.1:0-6294 GCA_035547415.1 Bryobacteraceae bacterium
GCCATCGGCGGGAGGGGCGCCAGTCGAATCGCGGCCGGCGATCCCCGCGAGCGTCTGAGGTTCGCGCTAAAATCCCGGCATCGGCGGGAACTGTAATTACAGCCTGGAGCCGCGACGAGGAGCGTTGTAGTTAAACGGCAGAGTTGGCGCGGCGCAGAATGCGAAGCGATAGGATGCGCGGCCCGCCTCGCCCGATCTGATTGTCGAGCGGATTGGACCGCGCATCCACTGAAGAGTCTCTGAAGTCTTTCTGACTCAGCGAGTCAGAAAGACTTCATTACTGGTGAGCCGGGGTGATTCCAACGCGAGTGTCAGGCAATGGCGTGGATGCAGTCCGGTTTGGAAGGAGCGGGTACTCAACCTTCGGCTGATCGCCGGTCAGCGCGTCCAGGAACGCGACGATCTGATCGATTTGCGCATCGTCGAGCTTTGCCCCGACCTGCGACGTGCCCATGATGGCTACAGCCTGGCGGAGGTCCCACACCTTGCCGGAATGGAAGTACGGGGCAGTCAGAGCAATGTTCCTGAGGGATGGTGACTTGAAGCGGTATTCATCGCTGGCGGTTTTCGTGACGGCGAAACGGCCCTTGTCATTCGGAGGCAGAACATCCGAGCCTGGCTTTTCGACGACACCGAACGGAAAGTAGCCCGTTCCGCCCAGGTTCACGCCTCCATGACAGGATGCGCAGCCTTTCGACAGAAACAGGTCGAGTCCAGCTTTTTCTTTGGCGTTCAGCGCCTCGGTTCTTCCGCCCAGGAACTGATCGAGCCGGGAGTTCGGGGTCAGAAGCGTCGCCTCGAATACTTCGATAGCGCCCGCCATATTGCGAAAAGTTACCGGGTCCGTTTCGCCCGGGAACGCGCGTTTGAAACGATCCACATATTCCGGGATGCTGCGCAGGACAGTGACCGTGCGTTCCGGCGTGCTGTGCATTTCCACGGCAGCCTGCACGGGTCCCATGGCCTGCTCCTGAAGATCCTTTGCGCGGCCATCCCAGAACTGCGCGATGTTGAAAACGGCGTTCAGAACCGTCGGGCTGTTACGTGGCCCTTTTTGCCAGCCGTGTCCCACGGCGGTCTCGAGACCATCCACGCCGCCCAGGCCGAGATTGTGGCAGCTATCGCAACTGATCAGACCGCTGGAAGAGAGGCGCGGCTCGAAGAACAGCATCTTGCCCAAAGCGATCTTCTCCGGGGTCGCGGGGTTGCCCTTGAGTTGAGGAGCTTCATGCGGAATCGGCTTGAAACTGGCCCGGGCTTTCTTCAGTAATGCGGCGTCGTCGGCTCGCATCGAGGACGCGGCGAATGCGAGTAAGCAGGAAAATCCTAAAAATGTTGTTCTCATAAGTGGAACGATGGCCTTCTGCACTCCAGTTTAGCGATCTGAAGCAAGTCCCAGATGCCGCGTCCGGATCATTGAATGCCAGAAATGCCAGCGCTTTGATTTGCGCTCGCGAGTTCCCGATACCGGCAGGCCACGTCGCCGGTGATGCCGTCGAGATCGGCTTCTGAAAGATACCGTACAGGCGCCGACGCGCTTAGTCGCTGTACCACCTGGGCCAGACCGGAAAGCATCGCAAACTCGGCCGGCGTCGCGGATCGATTAACGACAACTCCGCGTCCCTCGACAATCACAAACGGACGGCTCTCGTAGCGGCTCAGCCTGTAATCACCGGCATCGGGACAAGGAACCGGGCGAAACAGTCTCGGTGTTCTGCACCCGGAAAAGATTGCCTGGCAGGGGTACAACAGCCCGGCGCCGAGGATCGCCTGAGAAAGCGTATCCGTTCCCAGCGCGTGTACTTCGTCATCGTCCGGCATGTCCCACTGTGAATCCGCGCAGATTTCCGCCAGCAGGGAGTAATCGGCCGGGTGCGCCCGCCGGGGAGCGATCGCGAGACGCCGCTCAACCTCGGCCAGAAGATATTCCAGCTCACCTGCATCCTGAGCTCCGATTACCAGGCCATGATTGGCGAGAACGAATACGTCCGTGCGAGGGTGGGCGGAGAGAACACGTTCGATTTCTCTGGACAACGGCAGGCCCGAGGCTGAATACGGCACCAGGCGCCAGCGCAGGCCATCCAGCCGTGATTTTAATTGAAGGCAAGCGTCATTCCGGACAGCCCACGCGATTGTATTAACGGAGTGGACATGAAGAACGACGCGATGCGGCAGCGCCGCGTGCATTGCGGTTTCCAGAGAGGCGCCGGGATGCCGTGCGGCGGGATCGACGCCCTGCCGCAGGCAATCCGCGACTATTTCTCTCAAGTTCAGAGGAATGAAGATGTCATCACGCAAGGCATCCGCCATCCACTTGCCGGACGCCTTGATCCATAAGACGTCATCCAGTTTTGCCGAACTATTGCCGGTACTCGCCTGCGTGAGCAGTGGATCGCTTCCGACGCGCTCTGTAAACTCCAGCAGGCGTTGCAGTTCATATTGGTTGGTGGATGGCATGTGTCCTCGTGCAGGGCTCTTTTGTCGCGTCTAGCGTAATACTCGCAATTGTTCCTGAACCGCGGGTGGCGGCGCATTCCGCTTTGCTCGAGCCCGTCCTATCCTGACTGAGGCTTTGAAGATGGCTCCCACCGGAATGAAGCCGCCCAGGCGGTGCGCCGCGACGGCGGCGAGGCCCATTGACGCGATGCATCCACACGAGCCGCAGTCCGGGTTTCCGCCGAACTGACAGGGCACAACTCTGGTTTTCAGGTCGGCGGAGATTGTCTGCGTCGTAAGAGCGAATACGCACTCGTCCGGACTATGGGGAGGCGTGGCAAACTGCCTGATCATGCCCTCCGGCATGTCGAGTTTCGGAAACGTTTTCCGCAGTTCGAACAGGTCCGCGATCGCGCGCTCCCGGGCCGCTGGTTCCAGAATCTCCGGCAGTTGATCTCCGATTTGTGGCGTAAACAGACTGAACCACACCTTGCGGATCTCCGGCCGTGGACTCCAGAACTCCAGAAAGTCCCGCAGATACCCCGGTCGTCGCATCATCTGGCCGGTGATCGTGCAATGGACGGTGATGTTCTGTCCCGCGATATTCCGGATGATTCGCTCGTACGTTGCCGGCGCTCTCCGAATATCATGCTCCGGCTGCAATCCATCGATTGAAACCACGACATTGAAATGCTCGAGTTTCGCCCAGGAGGGCTCCAGAGGGCGAAAAGCGCTGGTAACTACCTGCACATGGATTCCCCGCTCGAGTAACTGCGGAATCAAGGCTTCGAGTTCGCGGTAGCGAACGAGGGGATCGCCCCCGACGATCGACAGATGGAGGGGCCGGACGCGGTCGACAACTTCAAGCACGCCATCAATGAGTTCCTGGCCTTTGCGGTCCGGCAGGCTGCGCAGCGTCGCCCCGCCCCCGAGGTGAGCATCCTCGTAGGCGTAGCATCCGGGACATCGCAGCGGGCATTCGCGCGTAATTTCAATGGAAAGCGATGGTGGCTCCCCCTTCAGAATCTTGCCCCATGCGCTGATAATTTCTGACTTTTTCACGAGCAAATCCCTTCCTGATGCCAACCCATAGTAAATTGGTCAGCCTTCGATACGGTGCGGCGAATTGGTTCCCGTACACGATACGCGTTCGGAGAATAGCTCGCCTTGGCGGGTGGGCAACACAGCCTGCATGCAGCCGGGCCAGTAAGTTCACACAGTCGATATGCGCCAGAAGGCTGGAGCCGGAGGTGAAGGGTCGGCCGCCTGTTCAGTGACAACCTGTTGAGCGCTCCGGGGGTGGGGCTGAACGGAATTGGGTTCATCGAAACGGAGAGGCAGGCGAAATAACGAGCCAGGGCTTTGATGGTACTGCACGCCACCGCCGACGAGATGGTCGTGCACGGCGGCCGTGTACTGAGAGGCTCCTGGACTTGCAGCAGGCGGGTCTGGCACGTTGTCGAGCGTCGCGATCACCAGCAGCGCGCCCAACACCCAGACTATGCACCAGATCGTTTTCATGTGCGCGAATGCGCCTGCAGCCTCAGTTCCAGCGTACCGCAACATGGAAGCCGGGATAAGGATTTCGCAAAGTATCCCCCATGAGGCAACTCCGAAAGGTGGTGTGTACCCTCCAATCGAGTTCGGGCGGAGGCGGTATAGTACTCACGTCATTGTTTGCTGGCGTTGAGAATTGGTAACTTACTTCACATGCTGAAAGCGTTACGAGCAATGACGTGCGTTTTAGTTCTCGGCGTTGGCACTCTCGGCGCCAGCACCGTAACTGTATTCGAGACTGCTTCAACGGTAAAGGACACAGCTGGCGATCCGGTCAACGCCAAAGCGACGTTCGTTATCGATGCCAACGGGAAACTGACTCTGACGCTCGAAAATCTGCAAACGAACATGAAAGATGTCGGGCAGGCCATCACCGGCGTGAAGTTCACGGTTTCCAATCTTTCCGCCGCAGCCACTCTGAGCGCGACGAGCGGCGATCTGATTAAGGTCGGATCGCAAGGAACCGTCACCGATCAAGGCGTACAGTCATTGAGCTTGTGGTCAGCAGGCACATCGCTTCACACCGTGAGTCTCGCGGGTCTGCCGAAGGACACTATTCTCGGTCCTTCGAATAACGGTGTTTACTCCTCCGGGAACGGTTCCATCGATAGCAATAAAGGGCACAATCCTTTTGTCGCAGGTACGGCAACCTTCGTGTTTAATGCGCTGCCCGGATACAACAGCGGTACCACAATCTCGGACGTACTCATCGGGTTCGGGACCGCTGGAAACAACTATCTGGTCGCCACTGTGGTGACACCCGCGCCACCGGTGGATTACACGACGACGCCCGAGCCCTCGACGTTCGGTCTGCTGGGAATCTCAATCGCCGCTCTCCTTGTGCTCCGCAAACGCATCATAGCCGGTACACCTCAGAGAGTATAGGCGAACTGTCCGGATCAGATCGTCATTGAAATATCCCGGAGCGGGCGCCAGAAACCGGGGTTTTCCTTCCAGCAAAGAGCCTGGCACTCCGGGCCATGCGAGAGGGGCATCCGATGTGGCCACCAACGCATCCGCCCGATCGAGGAAACGCTGGCTGGTCGGTTTGAAATCCTCTATCGCGCCGTCCAGCACCATCAGGCACAGGTCGGGCTTCACGAACTGCAGGAGGCTGTTCGACTCGATGATCGTGTTTGCGGCGGTCTCCAGCACTCGCCGCAGCTTTGGCATGGCTTCGCCCAGCGATCCTGCCGGCGTCCGCACCCACATTGCGCGGACCGCGCCTGCCGCCAGAAAACGGCCCGAATCCGTATCGGGAGTAGCCCCGTCTTCTTCAGATAGGGCCACGGGATGCCGTGGGTCCGCACACTCGCAAGCCGCGCCTTCGTGTGCGCACACTCCGTGTCCATACTGGGTGATCTTGATCGCCGTCCAGCGGCAGGCGGGCAGTTCGTGGATGATCCCGCAGACCACCGACGTCTTCCCGATGTTCCGTGAATGCCCGCCAACCACGACCACCATCTATTTCGGTCCGTGCCGCCGCGCCAGCCGTGATAGGGCCGCCAGTTGTGCCAGATACTGCCGCAGGGGGCGCGCCGGTGTTCCCCAGACCGGCTCTCCGGCCCGAACGATCTTCGACGTCAGAATGCCCGCGCCCGAGCCGATCACAGCCCTGGACTCGATTCGCGCTTTATCGCCAACCCCCACCTGCCCCCCGATGATGGCGTAATCTCCCACCGTGACGCCGCCCGCGAATCCCGTCTGCGCCGCAATGACCACATGCCGACCAACTCTGCAGTTGTGCGCGATGTGAACCATATTGTCGAGCTTGGCGCCGTCGCAAACCATGGTGGCGCCCAGCGTCGCTCTGTCGATGCAGGAATTCGCGCCGATCTCGACGTCGTCACCGATAATGACGGTCCCGACTTGTGGAACTTTGTGATACTTTCCGCCCGCCAGTTCAAATCCGAAGCCGTCCGCGCCGATCACCGCGCCCGAATGAACGATGCACCGTGCACCGATCCTGATCCTCTCGTAAATCGTGACCCGCGGATGCACTACGGTATCTGATCCAATTTCCGTGTCTGGTCCTATCGAGGATCCCGCGCCAATCCGAACCCGCGCTCCGATTTTCACGTCCGATCCAATGACCGCATGCGGCCCGATTTCCGCCGTGCTGTCTATCTCAGCGGATGGATCCACAGTGGCGGAAGCCGCAATCCCGGATTGGACCGCCTTCGGCGGAAATAAGATGCCGAGCGCCTGCGCAAAGTGCGCCCGGGGCTGCGGCGACTCGATGATCGTCTGGCTCTTCTCGCCCGGAAACTCCGGCAGCGCAATCAGCGAGCCCGCGCGGGA
>DASZUZ010000205.1:0-2037 GCA_035547415.1 Bryobacteraceae bacterium
TTCGACTCGAGCAGAAATACGGGTTCAACAAGAGCACGCCGGCGTTGTGGGTGACGGACAAGCTCAAGGGTGCGCTCCTCGCCTTTGCGATCGGTTTTCCGCTGCTTTGGGCGCTGCTGGTGCTCGTCAAACGGGCGGGAAACCTCTGGTGGCTCTGGGGGTTTGCGCTGATTTTCGGATTCCAGCTCCTGATGATGGTGCTGTACCCGAAGCTGATCCTGCCCCTTTTCAACAAGCTTACCCCGCTGCCCGACGGCGAGTTGCGGGACCGACTGATGGCGCTCGGCGATCGAACCGGATTCCGGGCCCGCACCATCGAGGTGATCGACGGTTCGAAGCGGTCGGGACACTCGAATGCCTATTTTACCGGCTTTGGGAAGTTCCGCCGCATTGTCTTGTTCGATACCCTGATTGCGCAACTCACACCGCTGGAACTCGAGGCGGTGCTCGCGCATGAAATCGGACACTATCGGCGTGGGCACGTCCCGAAGATGATCGTGCTTTCGGCGGGTTCGTTGCTCGCGGGATTTGCGGTGCTCGCCTGGCTCGCCCGCAGCCCATGGTTCAACCTCGGATTCGGCTTTCCGCCCGACCAGATGGCCCCCTCGCTTCTCCTCTTCGGTTTGCTGAGCGGAGTCGTGACGTTTTGGTTTGTCCCGCTCGCGAACATGCTCATGCGGAAATACGAGTACGAGGCGGACGCTTTTGCCCGCAGCGCGCTCAAAGATCCCGCACCGATGATCGGAGCCTTGCGAAAGCTCGCGCAGAAGAACCTCACGAACCTGACACCGCACCCCTTGTTCAGCGCCTTTTTCTACTCGCATCCGACAATCGTTGAGCGTGAACGGGCGCTCGCGACGGAACCCGCCCGGTGAAACGTGGCCGCGGGGCCGATTCGACAGGGGGGATGGGCCGTCGGGTCGGCAGCTAATCCGCGTTGTCTTCAGGCGTTCGTTGGCGAAGCTGCTTGGTCGCAATGACCAACGTCGTACGCAGCGTTGTTCTCGGTGTGCTGGGTTTCGTCGCGGCGGCAGCGGCGACATCGGCTGAAACGCTTTCGATCGCGACTTACAACGTTGGCAACTACGGTCCGGCGGGGCGGATGACCGACGACGGGTATCGGCCGGCGTATCCCAAGCCGGAACGGGAAAAGCGGGCACTCCGCCAGGTCATCCGGGCGCTCGATGCCGACGTGCTCTTCCTGCAGGAAATGGGACCGCAGCCCTATCTCGATGAATTGCAGCGTGATCTTCGGGACGAAGGATGCATTTACCCGCACGCATTTCTGGCGGAGGCGAACGACGCCGAAAGGCACGTTGCGGTGCTGTCGAAACGTCCGCTGTCGGGCGTTCGAACCCTCGCCAATCTCGAGTTTTCGTATCTCGGCGCCAGGTCGCCGGTGAAACGCGGGCTGGTGGTCGCCACGGTCCGCACCACCGCGGGCGACATCGCGCTGTTCGGGTTTCACCTGAAAAGCCGGCTGACCGAGCGTCCCGACGATCCGCTTTCCGCGCACCGCCGGCTGCAGGAGGCGGTGGCGATTCGTGACGAGGTGTTGCGGCGCTTCCCCAATCCTGCGTCCGCCAGGTTCGTGCTCATTGGGGACTGCAATGACAGCAAGGCAAGCAAGGCGGTGGAGCGGCTCCAGAAGCGGGGGAAGACCGTCATCGCGCTCTTGCTGCCGGCGAGCGATCCGGCGGGTGAATGCTGGACGTATTCGTATCGCCGGGAGGACTCGTACCAGCGAGTCGACCACATCCTCGTGTCGCCGGCACTGCGGGACGCGATCGCCGGCGGCGGGGCACGCATCCTGGCCGGTCCGGACGTCGCAGAAGCCAGCGACCACCGGCCGGTGGTCATCCGGTTGAACCTGTGATATCCGCGCCAAAAATAAGAAAGGGCGGAGGAGACTCCGCCCTTCGATGTGCGCCGGATTCCAGCGGGAAAGTTACTTCGCGGTGACCGTGACCGGCACGGTCACTTCGCCGGCTCCGAAGCCCTTCAGGAAAAGGCTGCCATTTCCCGGCTTTCCGCCTT
>DASZUZ010000206.1:0-5721 GCA_035547415.1 Bryobacteraceae bacterium
AGAAAACCCTTTATATCCGTGAACTGGCGAAGCATACGCGCCGGGGATCCGTGGTCTTCGAGAGCTTACATGAACTGGAGGATGCGGCGGTCATCGAGCATCTGACTCAGGTGAAGGGCATCGGCGTCTGGACGGCGCAGATGTTCCTCATGTTTGCGCTGCGGCGGCCGGATGTACTGCCGGTGGCGGATCTCGGAATCCGGTCCGCCATCAAACGCGCTTACAGTCTCGAGGATCTGCCGAAGCCTCCGGAAATGGAACGAATCGCGGCCGCATGGAAGCCGTACACCTCGATTGCGTGCTGGTATCTTTGGCGAAGCCTAGAGAACGCGGGCGAGATCTGAAGGCGTTACCGGCCCAGGGCGATCAGCAGTGCGTATAACACCGGCAGCGTGAACATCGTGCTGTCGACCCTGTCCATCAGGCCGCCGTGGCCGGGCAGGAGCGTGCCACTATCTTTCACACCCGCGCCGCGTTTAATGGCCGATTCCGCGAGATCGCCCACCTGTCCCGCCGCGTTCGACAGAACTGAAAGCAGGCCGGCTTCCGCGAGGGATGTGCCCGGAATCGCGAGCGGCAGGTAAATCATTCCGAATATCAGGCCTGTAACGGCTGAGGCGGCCGCTCCTTCCCATGTCTTGCCGGGACTGACACGGGGCGCCAGTTTATGCCTGCCGAACTTCCTGCCGACATAATACGCGCCCGTGTCGCCAATCCAGTTGACCATGAGTCCGAACATGAGCCAGTGGCGTCCCGCGGTCAGGTGACGCAGGGTTGGCTGATGGATATCGCGGAGGAGCACCGCAGCCTTCCACGAGCCGAAGATGTATAAAATTCCGAGAATCAGAGCCCCGCTTCGGAGCACCGCCTTCTGCATGTCCGCCGCTCTCAGCGGCAGGCACATGGCCGCCAGGGCGGCGAGAATCAGAATCAATCCTGTTTCCCGGGCGGGTGCGAAGAGAATCAGCAGGCCGGCAATGAATCCCAGCGGAGCAAAAGATTCGGTAATTTGAGCGTATTCGCGAAAACAAAGCCCCGCCACCAGCGCGACCACGCCGAGAAAAACCCAGGATGGCGCGAATAGTACGGAATAAACAGCGAATGGAACAAGAAAGAGTGCAGTGAGGACGCGCTTCATTGCGAGGAGACAGCGATCTCCTCAATGGTCTGATCGTCTTCCCACTGGTCTTCGTCCGGAGCGGGTTCGGGCTCCGGTTCGGCGGAAAGTCCGCCGAATCGCCGCTCACGCTTCTGAAAATCGAGAATGGCGGTCAACAGCTCTTTACGGTCGAAGTCAGGCCAGAGCGTATCCGTTACGTAAAGTTCGGCATAGGCGATCTGCCAGAGCAGGAAATTGCTGACGCGCATTTCGCCGGACGTGCGAATCAGCAGGTCCGGTTCGGGCAGGCCCGCCGTGTAGAGCCGGCGGGAAATCATTTTTTCATCGAGAACGAGGCCGGAGAGGCGTCCCGCAATCCGCGCTTCGTCGAGAATCGCATTCACGGCGTCCACCAGTTCGTGCCTGGCGCTGTAATTGATGGCCAGGTTCAGGACCATTCCCGTGTTTCGGGATGTGGATCGCTCGACGTCGCGCAACTCTTCATAGACCCGCGGCGGCAGGGCTTCGATGCGCCCGCTGGACTGAAGCCGGATATTGTTTTGTTGAAGATCGGCCAGTTCGCGGCGCAGGTAGTAGCGAAGCAGCCGCCACAACATGTCGATTTCAGTACGGGGGCGCTTCCAGTTTTCCGCGGAAAAAGCGTAAAGCGTCAAAGCCTGAACGCCCAGGCGGGAACAGTCCTCGACGACGCTTCGCACGCGCCGAACGCCGGCTTTGTGCCCCGCAAAACGAGGAAGTCCGCGGCGCTTCGCCCATCTTCCATTGCCATCCATGATGATGGCGATGTGCGCGGGAATCCTGTCGGAATCCAGAGCGAGCGCCAACTCACGTTCCCTTCCGTCCGAAGCGAGCGCGTCCAGGAGCTTCATGAGGCTTTCATTTATCGTACACCGCGCCGCAAAGCGCTGGCAGGCGCAAAGTGACCGCCGCCGATGGGGACGGTCATGCGCGGGTATGAAATTCCTGTCCGATGGAGCGAAGCGCCAGCCGCTCCGAATCGTTCCCGAGCGCCGCACTCAGCCGCTCGATCGGCTCATGGTACGGCTCGCTGCTGAGCTGAAAGGTCTGGTGATGAACCGGGAGAATGCGGTCTGCCCCGGCGTCGTTCGCCATGCGCAGGGCCTGTTCCGGAGTGCAGTGCGCGCGGATCCAGGGGTTGTACGCGCCGATCGGCATAATTGCCAGATCGATGCGATTTGAACTGCGCAACTGGCGGAAGGAACCGGTCATCGCGGTGTCGCCGCCGAAAAGAACCCGATAGCGCGGCGTTGTGATCAGGTAGCCATTGAATCCGCGATATGTGTCGGACCGCATCCTGGCTCCCCAGTGATTGACTTCAAAAGCGCGAATAGCCGCGTCCCCGATCCGGACCTCTTCGTTCCACGAGAGCTCCTGTACGCCCGCATATCTGTTGACGCGCAGCAGGTCGCGAGTTTTCGCGGCCGTCACAACCCGCGTACCGCCCGATTCCAGAGCCCGGAGGCTGGGGATATCGAAGTGGTCCATGTGGGCATGAGAGAGCAGGACGATATCCGGCCTGGGCGTCTCCGGTTCGGCCAATGCGGGCGCAATGATGCGCTTCAGGCCGAGCGTCAGTGGTCCGAAGTTCAGGCCGACTTTGCTGCTGAAAACCGGATCGGTGAGGATCGTTATGCCCCCGATCTTCAGGAGCACCGTGGTGTGGCCGAGCCATGCGGCGTGCAGGCTGTCCGAGTCCCAGAGCGCCGGGTCGGGCCTGAAGGGAGCGGGAAGGATCGGGCGCTTGCGATCCTGGGAATACCGTTCCCAAAACCGGGGCGCTGTTTGCCGGGCCAGAGTTCCGAGTCCGGAAAGACCGAGTCCGCTGCCGCGAAGAGTTCTGGTAAGCACTACGAGATTAGACGCGCCGCCCGCCGCCGAAGGTTCAGTGCGACAGAAACCATGGGTGAACCGCGACGACGGCCGTATGTACGTTCCGAACAGCCGTCGGCGGTCAATTGTCAGTGGTGCGGGGCGGTTGTGCGACAGAGAACCGCCCGCCGTGACGGCGTGCCAGTAATCTGGACCTGGAGGACCGGAATCATGGCCCACCCAGAAGTCTTCGACACAACGCTTCAAAAAACATCCGAGTGGCTCAGGGACATTCTGCAATCCCTCGGATGGGACCAGGAACAAAGGGCTTACGTTGCGCTGCGGGCAGTGCTTCATACGCTTCGGGATCGTCTTCCCGTGGTGGAAGCCGCGCACCTGGGGGCGCAACTGCCCATGCTCGTGCGCGGCATCTATTACGAAGGTTGGACCCCAACCGGCCGACCGATCAAGTGGCACCGGGGCGAATTTCTGAACTGGATCGGCGACCATTTCCGGAACGATCCGCAGATCGACCCATTGCAGGTTGCCAGAGCCGTCTTTGAAGTAATGGCCGCTCATATCGATCCCCGGGAGATGCGAAAGATCGCCGTAGTGCTTCCGGCTGAGTTCGCGGATCTGTGGCCGGTGGGCGCTTTTACATAGGGGTGCGACCCTGGGCGATGATCCCGGGTCTCAGTTGACGCGCAGCCGGATGTAGTGATCGGTAAAACTCAGATGCGGCGTTATGGATGCGCGGGGCATGTGACATTCCAGGCAGTTACCCTTGCTGGTCTGGTCCGGATGGCAAGACAGGCAACGGCCGCGATACCATTGCCAGTCTGACCGCGCGTTCTCGTGCGGGTTGTGACAGGTCACGCATGTGAGCGCCCCCGCTTTGTAGCAGCGGCTTCTGAGCAGCCGAACAGCCTGGTACCGAACGTTGATCGAATCGCCCGGGTTCCCTTCAGGGTCGGCGCGATGGCACTTCGTACACACGGCCATCCCTGGTCTGATCATCGGGCCGTGATGGCCGGCGGAAATGTTCGCCGGCCGGATTCCGTCGCCGTGACAGGCGGCGCATTGAACCCCGGGAACGAAATTTTTGTCGCCCGGCATTCCGCCTGTACTATGACACCCGAAGCACTTCCGAATTGCGTTTGCAGATTGCGCAATACCGATCGATTCCTTCGCTGACGCCGATACCCCCCGGCGATGGCCGAGCGTCAGGTCGTATCTCGCATCTTCCAGGTAGTAGCTGATCCGCAATTCCAGTCGCTCCGCGCCGGCGGCGACAGGAGTTTCCGCGCGGCGTCCCGCGCCGAAGACCCACGCAATCATCGCGGAAGCGGAGTCGGATCCGCGGGTTCCGGTCACCCGGAAGGACGTTCCGGCGGGGGCGAATTCCAACAGGTAACCGCCGCGCGCTTCCCCGATCGGGCCGGGTGGCAGCGACGAGAAGAAGGCGCTTTCCTCTGGCGGTTTGAGCGCATGGGCGTGGGCCGATTCGCGCCACGAGCGGGCTTCCCGCGCATGGCATTCGCCGCAATCCTGCACAGCCGGCGAGGCGACTGCAACAACCAGGAGCGCCAGGGCAAACCGCCACATAGTTCAGAAATAATATGACACTTATCTGACATCGAAACCGGCTGCTTCGCCAACAAGGCTTGAAATCCGGAATCCGCTGTAGTAGCTTGGCTGGCGAGGTGGGGAGTCCTTCAGGATATGGACAGGTCGGCATTTCTCTTCAAAAGGAATCAATTATTTGCGCTATCCTGCGCTTATCTTCTTCTGACGATCGGCGCCGGTGTTCCGCTCAACGCACAAACGAATACCGGGAGCATTCGGGGCACCGTCACGGACCCCTCCGGAGCCGTGATTCCGGACGCGGCCGTCGTTCTGACCAATACGGGCACCGGCGTTCAGGCGACGCAGCGGACCAATCAGGCAGGGGATTATCTGTTCGAATTCCTCGCGCCCGGCACATATAAAGTTGAAAGCGAGGTGGCCGGGTTTCGGAAGTTCCTCCGCGACAACATCACGCTGGATGTCGCGCGCCAACTGAGGGTGGACGTCAGCCTGGAAACCGGGCAGGTGTCGGAGACGGTCGATGTCACCGGGCAGGCGGCTCTGGTCGAAACCGAGAACGGCGAACTGGGAACCTCGATTCAAAATCAGATGGTGACGGAACTGCCGCTGTTGAGCCGCAGTCCGCAGTCTCTGCAACTGCTGGCGCCCGGCGTGGTGAGCACCGGAGACGGTCCGGTGACCAATGGCGGGCTTGTTCGGAAAGATCCTTACTACATCGATGGCGTGGACAGCAGCAACCATGTCTGGAGCGGCACGCCGGTGAATCCGAATCCCGACGTGATTCAGGAGTTCAAGACGCTGACGAACAGCTATTCCGCCGAGTATGGAGAAAGCAGCGGCGCGACCCTGATTGCGATTACGAAGTCAGGCACGAACGCGCTCCACGGTACTCTGTTCGAGTTCTGGCAGAACGACGCTTTGAACGCGGGCGATTTCTTTGGCCATAAAGTCGCAAATCTGCGCCAGGACCAGTTTGGCGGGACAGCCGGCGGGCCCATCATCCGCAATAAGACCTTCTTCTTCGTGGACACTCAGATCACGAGAAGCAAAGGCAACGTCGCACTGACGAATCTGACGGTTCCGACCTCAGCATTCCGGGCCGGAGACTTTTCCAGTATTCTTGGCGCGGCGGCCGGAACCGATGCGCTTGGCATGCAGGATTATAAGAACCAGATCTTCGATCC
>DASZUZ010000207.1:0-7571 GCA_035547415.1 Bryobacteraceae bacterium
GCCAGTTCGAGCGGAAAGCTCCCGTCCGCCGCTTCCTGGCGTGGAACATAGATCGTCTTGTAGCGCTCGCGAACGGACTCCATCTGCTCCCGATTACCAGTCAGCTTCGCGAAGGCCGCGACCTGCATTCCCCAGCACGTCGCGGGGTTGTTCTTCGTATCGCGCTCGTCGGCGCCATTCTTACTGGTGGTCATCCACCGGGTGTAGTCGGCGAACCAGTCCTTCACGGCAGCCAGATCGGACGGGGAGATGGCGCCTGCTTCCGCGACGAACGGCACAGCCTGCGCGACCTCCACCAGATGGATCGTATCGATCACGCCCGTTCCACGTCCCGTCGTGCGGCCGTGGATCGCCTGCGCGTACTGCAGGCTCGGATTCATGCGCGTTTTCTCGTCGACGAACCAGGCGCGCAGATGATCGGCGGCGCGGTCTGCGTACCTTCGTTCGTGTGAGAGCCGCCAGGCCGCCGCCAGCGCCGGCATCTGCACGCTGAGGTGCATGAGCGCCCGGCGGTGCTCCACGAAATTGCCGGGATTCGACATGCCGTCGCGCTGGATGTAGGGGCCGTCGGGATTCTTCGGATCAGGCCACCAGTAATCGCCTTCGGAGAAGAAGTCATGCAGGCCACCGGCGCTGCGGGCCGAGTGCGACGCGGTAATCGTGACGGGTTTCTCGCCGGCGTAACGCACTGCGTCGCGCATCACACGCGCGCGGTCGAAGCGGGCAATATCGTTCGCGGCGCGGGCGCGGTCATCGGACCATCCGAAGGCCGCCGCGCCGCCCGTGAGTCCTGCCGCGGCGCGAAGGAAAGATCTTCGCTGCATCGAGTACAGATTATCGCTTCAGTACAATAGCCGCTTGTCGGACCGAACAGAATTTCAGGGAAGAACCGCGCTCGTCACCGGAGGCACGACGGGGATCGGCCGCGGCATCGCCGTCGCGATGTCGCAACTCGGAATGCGCGTGATCGCCGCCGGACTGCCCGGTATGAGCGAGATGGAAGAGAACATCGAGACGCACGACCTCGACGTGACATCGCAGGCGCAGGTTGAGGCATTGACGGGCAGCCTGGCCCGGCTGGACATTCTCGTGAACTGCGCGGGGATCATCCGGCGGGACGAAGAATTCGAGATGCGCGTCTTCGAGCATGTGATCGATGTGAACCTGAACGGCGCCATGCGAATGTGCGTGGCGTGCCGCCCTCTGTTGCGCGAGTCGCGCGGTTCCATCGTCAATATCGCGTCCATGCTGACCTTCTTCGGCGGACCGCGTGTTCCCGCCTATTCGGCGAGCAAAGGCGCCATCGCGCAGTTGACGCGTTCTCTGGCGGTCGCCTGGGCCGGGGAAGGGATTCGCGTCAACGCGGTCGCGCCGGGCTGGATCGCGACGCCTTTGACCCAGGCGCTGCAGGACGACGCGCAACGCTCCGCGCCGATCCTTGCAAGGACGCCGATGGGCCGTTGGGGACAACCGGAAGACGTCGCGGGGCCAGTGATATTCTTGTGCTCGAAAGCCGCCGCATTCGTCACCGGCGCAGTGCTGCCGGTGGATGGCGGTTATTCCGTCTCCTGACCATGTCCCAAACGACTCACCCGCTTTCGCCCGACCAGATTGTCGTCCCCGCGATACCGGAGGACGAACGCATCTGGGTTCCACAGGCTCCCAACGTCTGGTTCCGGCCCCTGATGCTGAACACGCTCGCCGGACAGTGGTGTAATCTTCTCCGCGTGCGCAAAGCCGGCATCCTGAGCCGTCATCGCCACCCCGCGCCGGTGCACGGGTACGTGATCAAGGGCTCGTGGCGATATCTGGAGCACAACTGGGTCGCACGCGCGGGCGATTACGTCTTCGAACCGCCGGGAGAAACGCACACGCTCTGCGTGGATGAAGACGTCGATGAAATGATCACGTTCTTCAACATCTCGGGGTGCATGTATTACGTGGACGAGAACGACCGCAACACGGGCTTTGAGGACGTGTTCACGAAGATCGACATGTGCCGCCAGCATTACGCGAAGGTGGGGCTGGGCGCGGACTTTGTGGATCAGTTCGTCAGGTGAGCGGATTGCTCGAGATGCACGTGAGCACGCTTTCGAAGCCGCTTACTCCAGCCGATCGAAAACACCGCCTTCAGACGGAACGATATTCATCGGGCGATCGGCAAGGAAATCTACAGGAACGTCGATCGAATTGACCAGTTCGAAAAACTCAGCCCACGCATTTGCTTCCGCTTGATCCGATAATCCTGTCATAGTCGAAGCTTCCTCCCCGCTTTACTGATGGATGATGCCCCGGCGCGCCGGCTGCGCTTTAATGAGACGGCGAGGGGGCCACAATGACATCGTGTCCTCCGGTACGTGAGTTTACCGTACCGGCGCGACGCGCTTCTCCGGCTTCGGCGCCGCCGGGCTGAAGCACGCGACGTGCAGTTCAGAAATGTCGCCCGGCAGGCGGTGGATCTCGCGTTCCACGATGTTTCGCACCGCCTCCGGATCGCCCAGCGCGCGCAGGTTGAGTCGGATCTCGTGCCGCGCGGCGGGTGACGCGTCCAAAGCGCCTTCGACGGCAGGCTCCTGCCTGTTTCCGCAGATCGCGGCTTTCAGAAAACCTTCGGAGGAATCGTCCGTCATCTTCAGGTGAACCGCATCCATCTTCGCGGCGGCAAGCCCGGCATCGATCCCGTCCAGCAACGGCCCGATCGCCATCGCGGGGGACACCGGCTCATACGGAAGATAAATCGCGCGAAGGTTCAGCCAGGCCAGAGCGGCTTCGGCCCGCGCGTACTGCTCGTAATCGATGTCGAGCGTCTTCTCTCCCGCCGTGAGTTGTCCGGAAAGCACCTCATCCAGCCATGCCGCGATTCCCTGCCCTGTTCGCGCGCTGATCTCGCGAACGCGAAGTCCTTCGTACGCGAAGGGTCCCGCGCCTCCACGATCCGATTTCGTCAAACAGATCAGATCCGCTTCCTCGATCTGCCGGTGAAACAGGTACTGGAGGTCCGCGTCAGCCGTCGCCGCTCCCAGTTCGGCGGCGCGCGCGGGATCGACCAGCACCGTAAACGGCGCGAGGCGAAATTCGTCCGCGTACTCGGCGCGCAGCGGCAGCAGCGTGGTGGCGACAATGTCCGTGCAACTGCCCACGGGCTCGGCGAAGATCACGTCCGGCCGGTGCTCCCGCAGCCTTTGAGCGGCGCTCACGAGGTCCGAAAAACGGCAGCAGAAGCAACCGCCCGTCACTTCGTCGGACGCGATCCCGCTGGTCTGCGCCATCTGCGTATCCACGAGATCGGCGCCCTGATCGTTGAGGATCGCGGCACTGCGCATTCCGCGCCGCGCGAGTTCACGCGCCGCCGCGAGAATCAGCGTCGTCTTGCCGGCCCCCAGGAATCCACCGACCGGAACCAGCCACGGCCGTTCGCTCATGCGTGCAGTTCCACGACCATTTCCCGGCCCTCGCCGACGATGAATGGCTGGTCGAACTTCGCGGTACCGGATTTACCGCCCGATCGCACTTCGCACGAACGGCAGGACAACGATCCCGCAATCGCGCGCAACTTCAGCTTGCCGCCTTCGATGGAGAATGTGCCCCAGCCCGTGCCGGTCGCCCAGAAGCAGCGGAACGGCTCCTGGGTGATGCGCGGCGCCACCACCACGGTCCCCGTCGGCCCGTGATAGCGGAAGGCGCTCAACGCCAGCAGTCCGGACCATGCCGCCATGGCGCGCGCGTAATGATGTCCGCATTCGGCCTCGTCCCAGGGGTTTCGTTTCTCGCCGTCATAGCGGGCACGGATGTTCCCGATGCACTCGATGCCTTCCCGCACCATCCCGGCGTACAGCATGTGCGCGGCGGTGGAATACTCGAAGCCCGTCATCACCTCCGCGTAGTACGGGAACGGAATCTTCGGGCGCTCGGCTTTGCCGTAGTCGCAGATCACCATGGCGGCCTCGTCATTGAGCGCGAAGGTTCGCTGCACGGTATCGTGCGTGGCGAGCGAGCGCTTGTAGTTGTACTGGTAAATCGATTCGAGCGTCTTGCGGACGTGCTGCCGCGAGACCAGCGGCCCCAGACCCGCCACTTCCGCAAGATACTGTCCGACCAACTGATCGACCAGACAGCCATCGCCGACCTGATACTGCGGATTCTCCGTATCGTCCGCGCCCATGGGGCCGCGCAAAGCGCCGGCGACCCGGTCCTTCGGGAAACCGCGAATCTTCTGCACGAAGAACTCGCCGTTGAACAGGTTGTCGTCGATCCACCGGCTTCCCTGCTCGAACAGACGCCGGTACTCCCGCGCTGAGGCGTCGTCGCCCACGGCTCGTGCCATCTCCTCGCCCGCCCGCAAGGCGCTCAGGTAGTAAATGCCGCACATGGGATTCGGGCCGTAGAACTCGACGTCGTAAGTGTTGTGCTGCACGCCTTCGAGCACGCCGTCCCGATCCGCATCCCACCCGCCCGGCACCCACGCGAATTCCAGTCCTTTTTTCACGCGCGGCCAGATGCCGCGAAGCCAGTCGGTATCTCCCGAGAGCGACCAGTCGAGATACGTGTGGATGATCTGGCCCATCTGACCGTCCGCAGCCGCAAAACCCAAACGGGCCTTGCCGTCCGGCAGCAACTGGCGGAAGTGCATCGCCCCGGCGTCATCCATCGAGTACCCGAACGCGGCTTTCCGCAGCGACCGGGCAAGCGAAGGAAACAGATGCGCGGTGGAGGTTTCATAGTTCCAGACGTGCGTGCAGTTTCCGAAGCAGCAGCCGCGATGGTCGTTGACCCCCTCGAAACCGTGAAACTCGCCATCGGCCGTTCGGAAGCACGTTGTGGAAGCGAGCGTCGAGAGGTTCGCCATCGCGGCTTCCCGGACGACGGACGGAATGGTGCTCTCGCGAATGGCGGCGGCAAAGGCGCGGGTGCGTTTTTCGAGCGAATCCAGATTCGCCGCCACGTGCGCGGCGGCATCCCACGCGCTCGGAAAGCGCGTTGCGTAGTAATTGCCGATGATCGTCTTTTCCTCGCCCTTCGGGGCGGTCCAGCCGCACCATTCCGGAGTGCGGTTCGGAAAACGCCACGCGAGCAGGAACGTGTAAGTCGCGCTGGCGCCCGGCGCGATGGTCCGCTTCACGCTCAGCGAACCGACGGCGCTGTGCGGGTCAGGCTCGGCCCCGAGTTCGCCGTCATCGGAAAAATCGTCCCAGAAAAGCATCGGCGCGTTCCACCAGCGGCTCTTCGGCCATCCGCGCCAGTGCGTCACGTGGCCGCCGTCCAGGGCGCAGAGCGCGATGTCGCCGTTCATCGGGTGATCGTGTTCGAGCGCCGGGTTATTCATGATGAGACCGGACATGCCATCCGAGGTACGGTATTCGTTCGCCCGTCCCTGATCCGGCGTGGTTCGGACCGGATTATCGATCGAGAACGCAATCGCCACTTTGGCTTCCGCGCGGCCCGGATTCGCCACCCGATAGCGCAGGATCGCGACCGGTAACCCGGACTCCTCGGGATCATGCGGAATGAATGGTGAAAAGGCTTCGAGCGAGACTTTGACGGGCAGCGCGTTGTCCCGGAAATCGATGCGCGCGAACGGATATTCGCCGGTGAACGTAGCGGTTTCGAGCCGCGCAAGTCCGGGCACGTTGGATGCGCCGAGTCCGGAAGCGCCTTCGTAAGGCGGCAGGATGCGCGATTCCAGCACGCGCGCGACGGGCTTGCCGTTGCCGGACTGCGCCCATATCGCGGGGAACCCGTAATCGGGCGCGTAGCCCTTGTTCGGGCGATTGAAAATTTCCCAGTCCCTCAACTGGCCCCGTCCGCCCAGGCTGATGCTGCCGGCGGCGACGCCGCCCAGCGGAAACGCGATCATCTTCAGCTTGCGGCCTTCAAAAACACGCGGCCAGGAGGAAGCCGGCTTCGCGGATGCATTGATGTGCTGCGCGGCTCCCGCCTGCGGCGCAAGCCCCACCGCGGCTGCCTGTTTCAGGAACGTCCGGCGCTTGGTCATGCTCAATACTTTATAAGAGCGATGGATAAAGAGCGCCGCACGCTACGATACCGTCATGAGCCGGCTTCTGGCGGTACTTCTCCTGGTCTGCGCGGCGGTGGCGCAGACGAATCGCTACAACTTCGACGAAAGCCGGGTTGCGCCGTACAAGTTGCCGGACCCGCTGGTTCTCTCCAACGGACAGCGCGTCAGAGACGCGAAGACATGGAACGAGCAGCGCCGTCCCGAACTCATGGCGATCTTCGAGGATCAGGTCTACGGAAAGACGCCGCTCGACGCCAGCGGAATCCGCTTCAGTCAGACCTTCGTCGAACCGAAAGCACTCAAGGGTAAGGCCATTCGCAAGCAGGTCACCGTCTACTTCACGCCCCATAATGACGGCCCGCGGATGGATGTCCTCATCTATTTGCCCGCAGCCGCAAAAGGCCCGGTTCCCGTGTTCGTCGGTCTCAACTTCAACGGCAACCAGACCGTCGCGAACGATCCCGCGATTCTCACCAACGATGTCTGGCTGCGCGATCCCGCCGGGTCCGGTAAATGGATGCATCTTCCGCCCGACGATCGCACGCGCGGAGCGAATGCTTCCAACTGGCAGGTGGAGAAGATCCTGTCGCACGGTTATGGACTCGCCACCGTGTATTACTGCGACATCGAACCCGATTTCGACGGCGGCGCGCAGTACGGCGTGCGCTCGCTGCTGCCCGATCCGCAAAGCTGGAGCGCGCTCGGAGCATGGGCGTGGGGACTGAGCCGCGTGGTGGATTATCTTCATACGGACAAGACGATCGACCCCAAACGCATTGCGCTCATCGGGCATTCGCGGCTGGGTAAGGCCGCGTTGTGGGCTGCCGCGCAGGATCAGCGCTTTTCTCTGGTGATCTCGAACGAAAGCGGCAAAGGCGGCGCATCGCTGCTGAAGCGGACTTACGGCGAGACAACGGATCATCTGAACACCGCGTTTCCGCACTGGTTCTGCGCGAATTACAAGCAGTACACCGGACATCCTGAAAAGCTCCCGGTGGACGGCAACGACTTGCTGGCTCTGATCGCGCCGCGGCCGCTGTATGTCGCCAGCGCGGAAGAAGACCGCGGTTCGGATCCCAAAGGCGAGTTTCTCAGCGCGGCGAGCGTTGGGCACGTTTATGCGCTGTTCGGCAAGAAAGGCCTCGGGACGAATCAGATGCCTCCCGTGAACCAGCCCATCATGCACGATGTGGGCTATCATGTCCGGACAGGTAAACACGACGTGACCGACTACGACTGGGATCAGTACCTCGCGTTTGCGGACATGCACTGGGCGAAAGGAAGCAAGTAATGACACGCCGCGGGCAGGCGATCGCATGCGCGGTGTTCGCGCTCGCTCTTTCCGGCCGGGGCACAGCGGCGCAGAACGTCCCGCAAGTACTCTCGACGATCTCCGGGACGACGCAGTTCCGCGAATCCGTGGTTTCGCCCGATGGCCACTGGCTCGCGTGGACGGTCACGCTCCGCAATAAAGACAACACCGCGTCCCGGAATTCCGCGATCTGGCTGCTTGACCTGACGAAGCCAGGAACGGCGGCGCGACGGATTGCCGGAA
>DASZUZ010000208.1:0-2295 GCA_035547415.1 Bryobacteraceae bacterium
TCAAACGCATTTTCCAGCGAGCAGGCAGTCCCGGCCAGCGGCCGGCTCGCGTGCGCCGCGCTGTCCATCGAGAACCTGCCTGACGCCTGCGATCTGAACTCTCTCGAGGCGTTCGTCGACGGCGTTCCCGGAACCATCTGCTATACAGGACCGCGCTCACACAACCGGCTTTCGCAGATGAATGTGTTTCTACCGGCGGGCGTGCGCACCGGCCTTGTGCCGGTACGCGTTGAGTGGAACGGACAGAGATTGTGCGCGGACCATTTTGTTCGCGTGATCCCGGCCGGTCCGGCCGTTCCCCGCTTGACGGCGCTCAGTGACGCCGTCAACCTGCTCTCCCCGCAGCGAATCGAGAGCCGTCTGATCAAGGCGACGATTGAGGAAGTCGATTCGATTGAGAGTTTTCACGCAGGAGTCGATGGTCTGCCGGTGCGGCACATCGAAACATTTCGGACCGATCCATTGGCGGAACGCTGGGAGGTTAATTTCCGCCTGCCCGAGGAGATCGGACGCGGGGGCCACGTTCTCGAAATCCGGCTGGGCAAACGATTGCTTACGCGCATGGGAATCGAGGTCACTGCGTGAAATGGATCGCTCTGTTTGGGCTGGCTGCTGCTTTGGGGGCCGCGGAATCGCCGGAGACGCAGGTTCGCAGGGCACTGCAAGCCGGCACGGGCGTGGTCATGCTTCCCGCGGGCGAGATTGAGGTCAGTCGCGAAATCGTTCTGCCCGGCGGCGCGCACGATCTGGAGATTCGCGGCTCGGGCACGACGCTGAAGGCATCGCCGAACTTTCGGGGCCGCGCGCTGATCGTTTTGTCGGAGGGTAAGAACGTGAAGATTCACGATCTTTCTCTGGACGGCAATCGCGACGAAGTGGGCCGCATGCTTGCGCTACCGTCCGCCGGAACGATGTACTCGCGCTTCGTGCCGGACAACGGAATTCTCGCCGAGCGAGTCACCGGTCTCGAAGTCGCGCACATCAAGGCCACGCGGATCGCCGGATTTGCCGTGCTGATAAATGGCGGCAGGAATGTGCGCGTTCACGACGTGGATGTGACGGACAGCGGCGGACTCAGCCCGCAGCGCCGCAACAACGCGACGGGCGGCCTGCTGCTGGAAGAAGGTTCCGCCGATTTCGAAATCGCCCGATGCCTGTTCGGCCGGATTCGCGGGAACGGCATCACGATCCGCTCCGGAGAGCGCGGAAGAATTCACGAGAACGAGTTCCGCTCGGTCGCGCGGGATGCCATCGAGGTTACCGGAGGCAGTGCGCTGGTGATCGAAAACAATCACGCGGAGCAGATTGGTTTTCCCGTGGAGCAGGTGGAATCGCCCGGGGCGCTCTGCCTGCGGCTCGAGCATTTCGAGCATGGCGAGGTGAAGGGGAACACGTGTTCGGAGGCTCTGCTCGGCGCGGTTTCGCTCACCGGGTCAGGCAACCGGATCGCGGAGAATCATTTCACTTCATTGAACGTGTCGCGGCGCGATACGCCCGGTGTTTATCTCGGCGAGGGCGCGAAGGACAATACCATCGAGAACAACGAAATCAGCGGGACGGGCATGAGTCTGCACTGCGTTGGCGTGGGCTCGGCGGAGACAGCGAACGGCAATAAGACGCTCAGGAATGATTGCTCGGACGAGGCGTCCGTTGCGATCCTGCTACCCGCGAAACGGCATTGACCAGTTTGCGCCAGGGCATCTTTCGCCAGTCGTCCACCAACAGCATCTCTCCATCGCGCCATGAGGAATAGAACCAGCGCGAAAGAATGGCCAGTTGTTCCATTCGTTCCGTTCGAGTGACGGTGCTCTCCGGCAACGCCGCCGCTGTTTCGCGCAGACGCGCGTCGAGCGATACCGAACGGCCATCCGCGAAGTTGAAATCGAGTCGTGTGAAGCCGCGCCAGTAGCCTTCGCGCAACCATCCCAGTTCAACAGACTCCGGGTCCGAGGAAGGCGCGATCGCGATCGCGCTGAGGTGTTCAACCTCGCGCGCCATCTCGTCACCGAGCGCGAGAACTTCCGCGATGCGCTGCACGCGCTGGTGCATCATCGCCGCGCCTTCAAAATCCATGTCGCCACTGAGGCGGTCCCGCTCGGCCATCGCGGGTTCGATGAGCGACTTGCCGGCGGTGCGCAGAAATTCCGTCACACGCTCCGCTTCCGCGCGATACTCCTCGATTCCCACCGCCTGCTGGCAGGGACGCAGGCAACGACCCATCTCGCCGTACATGCAGCCCGGGTGCTCCGGTCCGGGGACCAGATCTTCCTGACAGCGCCGCAACTGGAAGAGGTC
>DASZUZ010000209.1:0-5243 GCA_035547415.1 Bryobacteraceae bacterium
CGGCGAATGACCCGATAACGGCGGCCACAGTGGCCAAGCATTTCCGGCATGAACGGTAAACCGTCCAGCGCGCCGTCCGCATCGAGAGTGCGGGCAATCTCCGGCGCGCTTTTGACCTCCACCCATTCGCCGTTGCGCCACGGGGACCGGTCATCGCGCGCCACAACTGCAGTGCCCGCCTGTTCCGTCTCTGTACGGGTTTCAGCGCTCAAAGTATTCATAGATTCGATCTCTTTCAACTGCCGGTATTCGCCGCGTAAGCCGACCGCATCGGCGTACCGGCCGCACGGCGCGGACTTCTCAGCCACTTCTGCAGCGGCATTTCGTATCGATCGTGCGTAATGAACGCCGAGACCTGAACAATGGCGAACATCATCGCCGCAACCGCCCAGAAGGCGATCCACGAGTGCACCGCGAGACCGGATAGCAGGAAGACGCCCCTGGCCGCACGGAGAATCGGCGCCTGGAGCAGATAGAAGGAAAAGCTCGCCGCGCCGAGACGTTTCAGCCAGGGGCGCCCCAGGTGTCTCGCGAAGACGCCGCTCCCTTTCGCAAGCCCCGGAATCAGAAGCGCCGATCCCGGCACGTAGAGCAATCCGCCCCAAAGGGGCCACGGCGCGAATTTTCGGTACACAGCGCCGGCGATCACCAGCAGAATGCCCGCGATTCTCATCGGGCCGGCCGCTTTGGCCGGGATTGCGCCGCCTTTTTTCAGGAAGGCGCGCGCGGTAAAAACGCCCACGACAAACTCGGGGATCCGCGACGGCGCGAACCAGGAAACCAGATACAGCCGGGCAAAATCGGAACTGCCCTGAGACAGAAGCCAGCCAAGGCCGCCTGCATAGAGGACCACGGCGGCAACGAGAATCCAGCGCCGGATTGTTCCAAAGACAAGATAGATCGCAACCGGAGCAAGCAGATAAAAGAACCACTCGCAGCTGATGCTCCAGGAGGGAACGTTCAGATAATTGAACACCGTCCACTTCGGCCACGGCCAGAAGCATTGAATCAGAAGTGCGTGGAACGGAACAACGCGCCAGTCGAGGGGCAGATTCGGGCTGAAGATCTGGATCGGCAGCGCCAGCAACAGCGTGGCCAGGTGTACGGGATAGATCCGCGCCCAGCGGTCCCGGACAAAGCGAGTCCACGCGAGGCCGGAGATGCCAGCGGAGAAAAGGTCAGCGTAATTGTACGTCAGGATGAACCCGCTCAACACGAAGAAGAAAGAAACGCCAACGACGCCGACGCTGAAGGGCAGCCGATCTTCGCTCAGTCCATCCATGCCAGGAATGACGCTCACATGAGACAGAAACACGGCAAGCGCTGCGTAAAATCGCACTCCGGTGAGCGCCGGAAGTTCTGGTCTGCGCATAACGGGATGGCCTTGAGTTCAGGGAAGGGGTTGCCGGGCGACTGAATCGCAGTCGATCGGCTCGGTCAGCAGGGAGTCCACGAGGTCCAGATACTCGTTCTTCTTCGTGTCCCAGCCGTGCCGGGTCACGTAGTCATAGCCCGCCCGGACAAGGCTTTCGCGAAGGTCCGCGTCTTCCATCACGGCCAGCATGGCGTCCGCCATCGCCTTGTCATCGCCGGAGGGGAAGAAGCGCACGGTCTTGTCATCGAAGTAGAACGTGTCGATTCTGGTCCGCGAGGCGACCACGGGAAGGCCCTGAGACATGAATTCCATGATCTTCGTGCTGTAGGCTTCGTTGCCGAAGGTATCGGCGCGCTTGGGGACCACGCCGAGGTCGGCGTTGGCGATCACCTCGGGCATCCGGTCGAGAGTAACGCCGCCACAAAATTTAACGCTGCCATTCAGGCCCAGATCTTTGGCGAGGCGAGCGAGTTCAGCGCCAAGGCCGTTCGTCGAACTCTCGCCGTAAAGATGGAATTCCGCGTGGGGAACTTTATCCCGCAGGCGCGCAAAGGCTCTGATGGCGATATCGAGACCCTGATGCCACTGAAAGGAACCGGGGAACAGGATGATGAACTTCCCGTCGTCTCTCGTTCGTTTGCGGCGATAGAAGATGGCGGGATCCACGTGGTTGACGAATACCGAGGATTTCTGCGCGGCGACAGAGCGCGACTGCATCCGCTGCAGCCAGAGATGGTTCGAGACGATGACGTGGTCGGCGAAGGCCGCGGACGCTTTCTCCAGACCTTTCAGGAGCCGAACGAATCTGCTGGTTGCCGGCGCGCGGAATTTACTGGCGAACAATTCGGGCACGATATCGTGCACGTCCAGGATGATTTTCGCGCCGGTCCATCTGGGGTACCAGGCGGCGAAGACCAGAAAATCCGGCACGTTATGCACATGAATCGCATCGTATTGGATCCGCTGGTGGCGACGGCTCAGGAAAAGCGACGAGACAAACAGGAACCGCACCACCCTCCACGCATAGGTCCACTTGCATCGCTCGTTATGCTCCCGGTATTGAATCCCGAATGCCCGAACGCCTCCAATTTCCTGCCAGCAACGGCGTCCCTTCACCGTGCTCAGCGCGATCACCTCGACCTGATCGCCGCGGCGCGCCAGAGCTTCCGCATATCGCCGTACCCGATTGTCGGTTTCGTAATGAGTATGAGCGATCATGCAGATTCGCCGGCGTGAATTCCGCGAGCCGGGAGGCAGGGCCGCCCGGTAGAAGGAGTTCACCTCCCGGGGCAGCGCGTGCCACAGCACGTCTCCATAGCGATCCCGCGCGTAACGCAGAAATTCCTCGTAGTGGGCAATGGGAAACTCGTCGCGCTCGCGCGGAGCGTCGCCAAAGCACATGTAGTCCGGGTGCGTGTTCAGAAGCGCCATGCCGCCGCGCTCGACGAGCCAGTCGAGTTTCTGCTTCCAGATATCGGGGTTGCGCCGGCCGAGGACCAGAAACAGCGTGAAATCCTGGACGAGCGTATACGGCAACTCGACGTAGCCGGAGCCATCCGGACCCGGAACCCAGAACGGAAAGATCGTAACCATCCCATCCGATTGAGGCTCGAAGGGATCGGTATCGAACGTGGAAGAGTCGTATTCGACGCCCAGAGCATGCAGCCAGCCGAGCTTGTGCTGCATTAACGGAGAGCGGAATCCCTTTGCGCCCCATGCCTCGACATACTGCCTGATGCGGCTGGCCCTCTCGGCGAAGACCGACGGCGAACTGTAGAGTTTGCCGTCGTGATAAAGCCCGTGGACTCCGGTTTCGAAGCCCCTGCGTTCGAGCGTATTCCTCAAGGCGTCAGGTACCCGATACTCCGACTCGGGAACAAAGTTGAAAGACGAACGAAAGCCGTACTTTGCCTCCAGTTCCATCAACTGCTCGACGCGCCGCAACCCTTTTGCGCGTTCGACGTCGTGAGTCAGGACAAACGCGCAGCGTTTCCCGTCGGGCCAGCCGGGCCACCCCGGTGGGACGAAGCCCGCGCGATCATCGATGGGCCATACATCGCCGCACCGTGCGAGGATACGCCCGGCCCGCCACTTCCTCATCGCCACACGAACAGACCAGGGAATCCAGGGCTTCAGCGAATAATATGTCTTGCTCAGGAGCATAATCGGAAAGGGATGGTCGATGCGATTGTGGAAGAAAGGGAATCTGGCTGGTTAACCAACGTGTCTGTAAAGCAACTCGCCCAGCGAAATGAGAACCCTGCCGGGTAACCGGGGAAGCAACCGGCGCGCGGTTCTTTCCTGCCAGCCGTCGCGTTGCGAGCCGAAGTTGTCGCCCGAACTTTCCGATTCCGTAAATCGGGTATAACTCAACACCGATCGCTCCCCGCCCCAACGATCCTTGAAGGTCACGAGGCCCGCTCCATCCAGGTCAGTGCGGCCGAAATCGAGTGTCCGTAAGTTGTCCCGCTTACCTTCTTCGATGCATTTCCAGAAGAGCAGGTGCATGGCTCCGGTGTTGTGAAACCGTTCGTCGGAACAACCGTACTTGTAATACAGCGTGTCCTTGTAGCGAATCGTCAGAATCGCCGCCACAGCCGTGTTTTCTTTGAATGCGACGCGAATCTTCAAATGAGGTCCGAAAGCCGCGATCAGATTCTGAAACCATGATCGCGGCTGCGGGGGCAACTGGTGTCGCCGGCGCGTAGTAATGAGCAGGCTGTAGAACGCGTCCAGATACGGTTTCGAAATTCCTTCCTCGTATCTCAGCCCCTCTCGTTCGGCGCGGCGGATCTTTCGCTGCGTCGAATCCCGGTGGCACTGCCGGAAAAGCTCGTCGAGACTCGGCCGGAGGTCGAGCCGGTGGAGGTAATACGAATGTTGCGAGCGAACCGCGCCGGCCAGTTCCCCCGCGAAGCGCACGGTCCGAAGCTCAGCGTATCGGAGTTTCTCGTACCGGAGCTTCCGGATCATGGCGGACAGCACCGCATCGGCGTCCGAGTCCTCGTCAACGAGCGCATCGCAATGATCGGCGAACGGGACCGAGACGAGACGCCGTCCCGTGAGCCAGCTATCCACCTCGCAGAAGACAAGTCCGTTGTCCAGAGTTTCGCCGGCTGGTGAGACGCTCAACACCACCGGAGAGTAGCCGTAGGTGCGGCGCAGGGCATCGAGCCATGCGGGCGTGTGAAAGACGGAAGCCCTCGGATGCCGCTCCAGAAATCGGGCCCAGCGGGCATCCGCGAGAGGATCGAGCGTATGCACCGCAAGCCGGGTATCGACGGTGGTCAGGATCATCGCATTGCTCCGGCTGACGCCGCGGCCGACACCGTCGCGGTCGCCTCCTCTGATTTCTGAAAGCTGGTCACGACCAGGGCAAAGAAGACAAGATCGAGCACGGAGAAAGCGATCCCGCCGTAGTGATGGAGTCCGCCGTAGAGAAAGCCGCGGTTCACGTAGACTGCCAGGGTCGCGATAGTCACGATCCGCAGCGCGTTCCGGAAGATCACCAGAGGGAGCGTCAGTGAGGCAAGAAAGATCCTGTGCCACGCGGATCTGAGGAACAGGTGGCCAAGCAGGAGACTCGCAAGAAACGAAGCGATGCTCGACCGGATACCGCTGCACTGTTCCGCGATTTCGATATTCAGCCCGGGAAGCGAGAAGATCATGCCTTCCCGGAAAGCCGGAATTCGGAGGAATCGAAACAAAAGAGCGCTCATGTCCGCCGAGGCGTGCTGAAGGCCGAGGACCAGCTTTCTGACGAGGGGATCCGGAATCGGAATCATCAACGCCAGAAGGCTCAAAGGAAACACCGCCCTGCGAAATGCCCGCGGCCCGAACCAGAAGACAAATCCGGCCATCCACAGCA
>DASZUZ010000210.1:0-2015 GCA_035547415.1 Bryobacteraceae bacterium
TGGCGGAAGTCTTCCGCCCGTCGCCGCCGGTAACGAGCGGGAGAAGTTACAGGAGCAGAGTATGAGCATGCAGACTCGAATGCAGAACGAAACCGACAATCAGCTTCGCAACGCCGTGGCGATACAGATTGATTGGGAGCCGGAAGTGTCGTCACGCGACATTTCGGTCTCGGCGCATGACGGCGTGATCACGCTGACCGGTTTCGTCCACAATTACTTCGAAAAGGTAGCCGCGGAGAGGGCCGCGAAATCGGTGTATGGCGTCAAAGCCGTTGCTAACGATATCGAAGTCCGGGCCGCGGGAGCGCGAACGGACCCGGAAATCGCTCGCGATATCGTTCACGCCATGAAGGCGGACGTGACCATTCCCGACGACCGGATCAAGGTCGGCGTAAAAGACGGCTACGTGACGCTGGACGGGAATGTCAACTGGAATTACCAGCGCACGAAGGTCGCGGACATCTCGCACCGGATCAACGGCGTTCGCGATATTACCAACAACATCACCGTACAGCCCTCCGTAACGCCCACCGATGTGAAGGAGAAGATCGAGGGGGCGCTGAAGCGGAACGCCGAACTCGATGCCCGCCGCATCTCCGTCTCGGTCGAGAACGGCACGGTTCAGCTCTATGGAAACGTTCGCTCGTGGTTCGAACGGGAGGAGGCGGAGCGGGCCGCGTGGGGGGCGCCGGGCGTGTCGAAAGTAGTGGATCACATCTCTATCGTTCCGTGAGAAGGGCAAGGAGAGTAAATGTCTCATATCGCGATTGCAAAGATTCACGAGGCGGAGAGCGAACAGCCCTCGCTTCTGGAGGAAATGAAAACCTGGGCGGAGCGGGTTCGGGACCGTGCCTTTGCCATCTTTCAGCGCCGCGGTTCGGGCGACGGCATGGATGTTGACGATTGGCTGCGGGCGGAGCGCGATCTGATGCTCGCCGCTCAGTCCGAACTCATCGAAAAGGATTCGCAGTTCCAGCTCCGCATCGCCGCGCCTGGCTTCGACGAAAAAGATATCAAGGTAACGGCGCTGCCGGATGCGCTGGTGGTGAGCGCTGAATCGACGCACAGGCACGAGAAAAACGAGGGCAACGTCCATTTCTGCGAATTCGGCGAAAAGAGGCTGTTCCGCCGGTTCGATTTGCCGGAAACCATTGATGTGGATAAGGTCGCGGCCCAACTGGATAAAGGCATTCTGAGAGTCACCGCGGCCAAAGCGCGGCAGGCGAAAGCGGCCAGTGGAGTTTAGTCTCACACGAGCGACATGCGCCCGGCTCTCTTCACCGACCTCTACGAACTCAACATGGCGCAGGCCTACCGTTCGGAAGGAATGCGCCAGACAGCGGTCTTCGAGCTCGCTTATCGCAAGCTGCCGGACCGGCGCAACTATATCCTCGCCGGCGGAATCGCCGACGCGGTCCGATTCCTCTCGGAATTCCGGTTCAGCGAGGAGGAACTCGCCTGGCTGAAGACACAGCCGGGTTTTTCGGAGCCCTTCATCGCCTCGCTGGAACAACTTCGATTCACGGGAGACGTCTATGCGGTTCCGGAAGGAACACTCGTGTTCCCCAACGAGCCGCTGCTGCAGGTGATTGCGCCGATTACCGAGGCGCAGGTTGTTGAGACGGCGCTGCTGAACCTCATTCACTTTGAGAGTCTGGTCCTGACGAAAGCGGCGAGAATCGTCAGCGCCGCGCGGGGGCGGGAGGTCGTCGATTTCGGATCGCGCCGCGCTCCGGGTGAGGATGCCGCCCTGAGTGTGGCGCGCGCTATCTGGCTTGCGGGGGGGCATGGCACGTCGAATGTGCTGGCGGGGAAGTTGTGGGGAATCCCTGTATTCGGCACAATGGCGCACAGCTACATACAGGCTCATGAAACCGAGGAAGACGCCTTCTGCGCCTTCGCTTCGATGAACCCGGAGACTACGCTTCTGGTGGATACCTACGACACGCTGAGAGGCGTTCAACTTGTGATCGACCTGAAGCGGAAGATGGGCGATCGTTTTCGCGTGCGCGCGA